>JBGUOI010000152.1:0-6073 GCA_045118075.1 Porcincola sp.
TCCAGCAGATCGGGACACCCGAAGATATCTATAATGAGCCGAAAAACGCTTTCGTCGCCGACTTTATCGGGGAGAGCAACCTGTTCAACGGCATCATGACCGGTCCTATGAGGGCTCGTTTCTGCGGCGGTGAATTTGAGTGCGTGGATGATGTGGAGAAGGGAACACCGATCACAGCCGTGATACGGCCGGAAGACGTGATCCTGACACCGCCGCCCGAGGGAACTATCCGCGGCAGGGTCATTTCCGTGATCTTCAAAGGCATTCATTATGAGATCACGGTCCAGACAGGAAAGAACGAGATGGTCATCCAGTCCGTGAACCCTGCCTCGGTGGGGGATCTGGTAGGTATGAAGGTGGATCCTGACAACATTCACATCATGCTTGCCGAAGACACCATCAATTATTTCATGGCGGATATCAACAGCAGTTTCCGCCTGGAATTCAACGGAAAGCAGCTCGACACCAGCGTGACGAAGATCATCAGGGGAAGCAGCCGCCTGGAAGACGGCACACTGCTTGATTCAAACGGGGATGTGATCGATCCGGCCAGGACCAGGATCGAGGTCGCCATAAGGCCCGATGATATTACAATGACCGATAAAGTGGAAGACGGGCTGATCGACGGTTATATCAGCAACCTGATCTATAAAGGCGATCACTACAGTTACGTGATCCGGACAGAGCTCGGACAGGACCTTATCGTAAACGATGAATACCTGTGGAACATGGACGACCATGTCGGCCTTGTTATGCCGGTGGATAAGATGACGTTTACCCTGAAAAAATAAAGACAGACCGGAAGGATTTTGATCATGCCTGTACTGAAGATCTCCAGGAAGAGCCTGGGTATTCCCTATGCAGTGTTCCTGCTGTTTTTTGTAGCGATGCCGCTGCTGGTCGTGGTGTACTATGCTTTCACCAACGGACAGGGACAGTTTACCCTGCAGAACCTGACCGGGTTCTTTACGGACCCGCATACGCTGGGCACATTAGCCTACAGCTTGCTTATCGCCTTTGTGACGACGGCTCTGTGCCTGCTGCTGGCTTATCCGACAGCGTATATTCTCGCGATGAGCAATCTGCGAAGGAAGCATGTGCTGCTTCTTTTGTTCATCATGCCCATGTGGATCAATTTCTCACTGCGGATCACGGCGCTTAAAGAGATCCTGACCATGATCGAGGGAAATCTGGCGTATTATCCGTTCCTGAACGCAGTGCTCGGCATGACCTACGATTTCCTTCCGTTCATGATCCTGCCGATCTTCAATGTGCTTTCAAAGCTTGACCTTTCACTGGTCGAGGCGGCAAAGGACCTGGGAGCCAATGAGACGAGCGCTTTCCTGAAGGTCACGCTTCCGCTGTCCGTTCCGGGAATCGTCTCCGGTGTTTCTATGGTGTTCCTTCCGGCTATGACCAACTATGTGGTGCTCGATATGCTTTACAACAGCACCTATATCATGGGAAGCCTGATCGGGAGCTATTTCTCGGCCTACAACTGGCACGGCGGTTCCATGATCGCGCTGGTCCTTCTGGCGATCATTATCCTGTTCACGGTGCTGACCGGGTCCGGAAATGAGGATGAAGCCCGCGTAGGAGGTGCCATGCTATGAAAAAGTACGGAAAAGGGATATTTATCATACTGATGATCATCTTCCTGTATGCACCGATTCTCATCCTGATGCTCTACAGCTTCACGAACGCGACGACGATCGGGGCCATCAGGGGATTCTCCCTGCATAATTATGTGACGCTTTTTACCACGCCTGAGCTTCGGGACATGATCATCGGCACCATCGTGCTGGCAATCGTCTCCGCAGCGATGGCGACGGTGCTCGGAACCCTCGGCGCGATCGGATCCTTCTATTCTTCGAAGCGTGCCGGCACGTTCATGGATTCCCTGAACCAGGTGCCGGTCGTCAACGCGGATGTTGTCACCGGCTTTTCGATCTGCATTCTGCTGGTGGTGGTACTGGGCATCGCCAAGAATACGTTTATTCCGCTCGTGGCAGGACACGTGGTCCTGTGCGCGCCGTTCGTTTATCTGTCCGTGACTCCGAAACTCAAGCAGATGGATCCGAGCATCTATGAAGCGGCTCTGGACCTGGGGGCTTCCCCCGCGCGGGCTCTGCGCTATATCGTGATCCCGCAGATCTTTTCCGGAATCGTCTCCGGGTTCGCGCTGGCGGTCACGCTGTCACTGGATGACTATTTCATTACGACATACACCAAACCGGCCACTTTCGATACGATCAGCACCTACGTGGTCAACGCCACCAAGGGAGCGCAGACGAATATAAAAACAGCTCTCTGGGCTCTCTCCACGGTGATCTTCGTGGTAGTAGCCCTGGTCGTGGCGGCCGCAAATCTGAGGCCGGTCGAGCCTGAGCAGAGGAGGGAGGAGCGATGAGCAAAAAGTACGCAGCCCTTCTCCTTTCAGTGACAATGCTGGCTGCCGGATGGACGGCGCAGGCTGTCTGTGCGACCGAAGCGGGCGATAAGATCACACTTCGCGTGGCAAACTGGGAAGAATATATCGATCTGGGAGAATGGGATGAAGAGGAGACCATCGATCTGGAAAGCGGCGATATCATAGGCGTCGATTCGATGGTCAGGGATTTCGAAGAATGGTATGAACAGACTTACGGCCGTGAGGTAGAAGTGGAATACTCCACGTTCGGGACGAACGAAGATCTCTACAACATGCTGACGCTGGGGGATGTGTATGACCTGGTCTGCCCCTCCGAGTATATGTTCATGAAACTGATGGACGAGGGGATGCTGGTGCCGTATTCGGAAGACTTTTTTGATACGGACAGCGAGTATAATTACTACTCAAAGGGAGTATCTCCGTATATCCGGGGCATCTTTGAGAACCATGAGATCGGCGGCGAACCCTGGAGCCGGTATGCGGCCGGCTATATGTGGGGCATCACCGGCATCGTATACAATCCCGAGGAGATCACAAAGGAAGAAGCGTCCACCTGGAAGATCCTGGCCGATCCGGCACACAAAAGGAAGGTCACGATCAAGGACAATGTCCGGGACTCTTATTTTGCAGCGGTCGGTGCGATAAAATCAGACCTGCTCAAAAGCGAAGAATTCAGGAATGACCCGGATTACTCACGCAGACTTGAGGAGGAGATGAATGATGTCTCTCCAGGGACGATCGCCAAAGTCCTGGACTTTCTGCAGGAAGTGAAAGATAATGCTTACTCCTTTGAGACGGATTCGGGCAAATCGGATATGATCTCCGGCAAGGTGCTTGCTAATTACCAATGGTCCGGAGATGCCGTCTTTACGATGGACCAGGCTGCGGAAGATGACTTTGACCTGTGTTTTGCGGTGCCGGAAGAAGCCACCAATATCTATTTTGATGGCTGGGTCATGTTAAAAAGCGGAATCGGGGAAGATAAAGACAGGCAGCATGCAGCCCAGGCTTTTGTGAATTTTATCTCCCGCCCCGACAGTGTTATCCGGAATATGTACTACACCGGATACACATCGGTCATCGCCGGTGGGGACGATGAGCGCATTTTCGAATACGCTGACTGGAACTTTGCGGCAGAAGAAGATGAGGAGGACCTGGTCAGCTATGACCTGAGCTATTTCTTCGGAGACGGAGATTATGTGATCGAAGCCGAAGCCGGACAGCTTGACCGGCAGTTGGCTGCGCAGTATCCCTCTAAGGAGCAGATCGCACGGTCCAGCATTATGGTCTTCTTTGACAATGAGAAAAATGAGGCGATCAACCAGATGTGGATCAATGTGCGATGTTTTAATATCCACGATGTTCCGGTATGGGTCTGGATATTGTGCCTGGCGGCAGCGGGGGCGTTGGTCGCACTGAGAGTAAGAAAATGACAGGGGACAGTCCTTGGATACAACAATTAAACAACATAAGACAATTCAAGGATCTTAAGCTATTTGCCGCTTTTGAAAACGCTGCGCCGCCTATAGCATACATTCTGCGCTAACTCGTGCACTGAAGTGCACTCAGACAGAGCTCCGAATGTATGCGCTCTGCTCGCGTTTTCTGCAGCGGCGGCATAGGCTTAAGATCCTTTTGAATTGTCTTCCGTTGTTTAAACTTTCATCCTCTCAAAGACAGTCCTGTGTCATTCCCCGATGACAAAAGACACTCCTCTTCAAAAAAGCAGATAATAAAAACCCATTACCCTGTTCCAAAGGGGACGTGGCCGCAGCGCCGGTACTTGGCGAAGGCGAAGTCCGAGCCTTAGTACCGCTGCGCGAGGCCAGAGCGAGAGCATTCCCCGTGGAACAGGGTAATGGGTTTTGTCTTAATGTACATTATGAGGAGTGTCCCATGTCATCGGGGAATGACACAGGACTGTCCCCGTTCTTTTTATACGAAAAACCTATTATATATCATATAAAAACGGTATTCTGATATTGTTGACTTCTATTTTTTCAATGTGCTAACATTCGGGACATCAAAGAGGTCCGGACCCCCTTTGGAATTGAAATATCGAAGGAGGAATATCGTTATGACACAGGAAATTTTAAGTGCGATCAGTTCGGAAGTTTACGGGGTATGGTTCCTGATCGGCGCAGCACTTGTCTTTTGGATGCAGGCCGGTTTTGCAATGGTGGAAGCAGGGTTCACCAGGGCAAAAAATACGGGAAATATCCTGATGAAGAACCTGATGGATTTCTGTATCGGAACGGTCATGTTCATCCTGATCGGGTTCGGATTGTTTCTTGGTGAAGATCTGCTGGGGTTCATCGGAAGACCCGGATTTGATATTTTCACTTCCTATGCGAATTTTGACTGGTCTAATTTCGTATTCAACCTGGTGTTTTGTGCAACAACGGCCACGATCGTCTCAGGAGCGATGGCTGAGCGCACCCGCTTCCTTTCTTACTGTGTTTATTCCGCTGTGATCTCCGCCGTGATCTATCCGGTGGAGGCGCACTGGACATGGGGTGGCGGCTGGCTCGCCCAAATGGGGTTCCATGATTTTGCCGGTTCCAACTGCATCCATATGGTGGGCGGTATCTGCGCCTTGATCGGAGCGGCGCTCGTCGGACCGCGCATCGGTAAATTTTCGAAAGATAAAATGGGGAGGATCACCAAAGTCCATGCTTTTCCGGGACATAACCTTCCGCTCGGATGTCTGGGAGTATTTATCCTTTGGCTTGGATGGTACGGGTTTAACGGAGCTGCTGCCGTATCTGTCCCCGAGATGGGTTCGATCTTCCTGACCACGACGATCGCTCCTTCTGTGGCGACTGTTGTATGTATGATCGTCACCTGGATCCTTTATGGAAAACCGGATGTCTCCATGTGCCTGAATGCCTCCCTGGCCGGCCTGGTTGCGATCACGGCTCCATGTGATGTCTGTGATGCTTTCGGGGCGATCGTGATCGGCGCAGTCTCCGGCTTCCTGGTGATCTTCGGTGTCTGGCTGCTTGACAACAAACTGCATGTGGATGACCCGGTAGGAGCCGTGGCTGTCCATTGTATGAACGGTATCTGGGGAACGATCAGTGTAGGACTGTTTGCCACCGGGACCGCACCGGCGTTTGCAAGAGGATTAGGTGACGGAAGTGTATTCGGTGCAAACCAGATCGCAGGCGCAGGCCTGTTCTACGGAGGCGGGTTTAAACAGCTGGGACTTCAGCTGCTTGGTCTTGGTGCGACAGCCGCCTGGACAGCAGCCGCGATCACGGTGACTTTTCTTGTCATCCGGGCCATCTTCGGGCTCCGTGTGACTGAGGAGGAGGAGATCCTCGGACTCGACCGGACAGAACACGGTCTTCCATCCGCCTATGCCGGCTTCAGCATCGTGGATATGTCCACAGGTATGCAGGTCAACGAGAACACGGATCTGGGAGAGGATGATTACGGCATGGCAGGCCAGCTTCAGAAAGATGCGGCTGTTCCGGTCATCCGTACGCAGCAGGTCGACAGTGTACGCCATACAAGCGGTATGTACAAAGTATCGATCATCGCCAAACATGCCCGGTATGAAAAACTCAAGACAGCGCTCAACGATCTTGGTGTGACCGGAATGACGGTGACCCAGGTGATGGGCTGCGGCATCCAGAA
>JBGUOI010000153.1:0-5239 GCA_045118075.1 Porcincola sp.
GCGAGTTTTCCGATCCGTTTGTTGTTCAGCTGGTTTTTCATTTTCATTCCCTCCATTTTCTTATGAGCTTCTTATGAGCTGTGCTAAAGGATCTGCTTTGAAGCTGTGTTTTGCTTGTGCCTGAAACGGCTTTGTTTTTGATCTGTCATGATCGTATCATGACGGTTTTGCAGATTTGTTTTTGGGAGTTTTGTGATCTTTTTTGAGTGACATGTGTACTGTTTTTTTGAGTACTTTGTGCCTTGCCTGTACCGGCCGGTGGCACATATGTTATACTGATTAAGTGATATGTGGGATATTGTATGAGATATTGTGTGAGATACGGACACAGGAGCGGATGCGATGAGGACAAACAGATACAGCCTGCCGCCCGGTACGGTGCTCGATGAGCGGTATGTGATCGGGGAGGTGCTCGGCGAGGGCGGCTTCGGGATCACATATGCAGGAGAGAACAGGCGCATCGGACTGCGCGTGGCGATCAAGGAATTTTTCTGCAGGGAATATATGAGCCGCGATGCGCTTTCGTCCTCGCAGATCAGTCTTATGGACGATTCGTTCGCTCCCAGGCTGGAAAAGGAGAAATCGCGCTTCCTGAAAGAAGCCAGAATTTTAAGTGACTTTTCTGCCCAGCCGGGCATCGTGCACGTCACTGATTATTTTGAGGCCAACGGGACGGCTTATATTGTTATGTCTTTCCTGACGGGAAAGACACTTCGCTCGTGTGTGGAAGAAGAGGGGCGGATGGATCCGGACCGGCTTTTTACGATGGTCAAGCCGCTGCTGGAATCGCTCGGACAGGTGCATCGGGCAGGGCTTCTGCACAGGGACATCAGCCCCGGGAATATCATGCTCCTCGAGGATGGGACGCTGTGCCTGATCGATTTCGGAGCGGCTTTCCGATATGACTCAAAAGAAGTGAGTGCTACGCTGATCGCGAAGCAGGGATATACGCCGCCGGAGCAGTACAGCAGCATGGAACTGACGCCGGCGTCGGATCTGTATGCCCTGTGCGCGACGCTGTACTACTGTGTTTGCGGCGTGCCGCCGCAGGATTCCCTTCAGCGGATGCTTCTTGATGAGCTTGCTGCTCCGCGCACGCTTGGCGCGGCGCTGCCCGAGAAGGCGGAGGCTGTCATCATGAAAGGGCTTACGCTGCAGCCGGAGGGCAGGTGGCAGAGCGCGGATGAGCTTCGGGCGGCGATCACGGAGATCTGGCCCGACAGCGAGAAGACTGACGATAAAAAGGGCCGCAGGAGAAGGATCATCACGGTCGGGATCGCAGCGGCAGCAGCTGCCGCGGCCGCAGCGGGCGGCATCTTCCTTTGGACGCACCGCACGCAGATCAGATTTCGGGGGATACCGACACAGACGCTGCGATTCATCCCCGGGGATGAGATGACCGCATCCGATTACACCCAGTCGAAGACGGTGGTTAAGGGCCGCGTGGAAGCGTTTGCGGGCAGGGATAATTTCCTTTGGACGGAGACGGAGGACGGGATCGAGGTGGTCATCCCGCGGGAGATTCTGAAGGGGAAAGATCCTGATTATGTCTGCAAATGTTACCTGACAAGGCCGCTTGAATTTTATCTGGCTCCGGACGGCGAGCAGCCGCTTGAAGAGAAAAGGGAGGCGGCGGTGCACATTGCCCGCGGCCAGCTGGAGGAGGCGGCTGCCGATGAGGCGCTAAAGGCGCAGTTTGCGCAGGAGATCGAGGATCTGGGCTATGATGATCCTGCTGTAATGGTACTTACGCTGGATGATAAAAGTGCGGACGCTGTGCGTGAGGCGCTCGGTGACGTGCTGGATGAAGCCGGCGGGAGTCTGCGCCTGTACTATGACCTGGATCAGGAGTTTTCTACCTATTATTACAACAGCTGTATCAGCGTCGGGGACGGCCGGTCCGTGTGCGTGCTTAACCGTGACCGGGAGGGATCTTTCGAAGATACCATGCAGTATTTTACTGCTCATGAGACAGCCCGGACGCCGTTTTATATAAGCAATGATCCGGTGGTGAACTGGGAGGATCCTGCCGCCAGCATGACGGCCGGCGAGTATCAGGTGCGCGAAGAAGAGATCGGCGGGGACTATCTGCTGCTGACATTGTCTTTCTCCTCAGCCCTGGAGGATGGAAAGGCTGCCTGGTTCCACAATGTCATTGCCTTGAAGGAGCGGCTGGATGCCCTGGAGCAGCCGTATGCCGCCGGCCTGATCGGGTATGATACACGTGCGTTCGTTATAAAGACAGTGCCGGATGCGTTTACGCAGGAAGAACTGATGATTCTGATCGGCGGGACATTCTCGCTTAAGGCCGGATCAAAATGGTCGAGCTACGATGTCTTGTACGGTCTGAGCTGGAACAGACTGGATTCGTCTGATGGGAAGCTGACTTTTTCCTTGTCCGATTATGATCGGGAAGATGCGCTCAAGTCAGTGAAGGAACTGAAAGCGGACGGCGCCAGCGAGGCCTACCTTTTCGGCGGATATACGCTGCCGCTCGCATCGATCCCGCTCGATGAACTGGAAAAGATGCTGGACGGATCGGCTTCCGGCACTGACGGAGGGAAAAATCAGATCACTTTCTCGAATCTGACATTTTCCTATGATCCGACCTTTGTGTCATACCTAAGATCCTGCGGACGGGAGGATCTGGATGACTCGGGTGTGAGTGTGCAGGCGCTGCGCCGGTACTATGCCGGGAAAGGCACTTTCCCGCTTTGGATAGATACCAAGGATCTTCCAGAGCAGTTTTCTTCTATTTATGAGGGCCAGGAGGAGCTGATCCGGCAGATCGAGGATTTTACCGCGAAGGCGGAGGGGCAGATCACCACTAAATCGGACCGCGCAGAGGGACTGACGGTATCCTTCTGGTTTTATGATTTGGAAGATGAGAAGATTCCTGAGTTTGCGGCGGATTTTGCCGCAGATCTTTGCGAGCTGATCAAAGAGCCCATGCAGCAGGGGGAGATCGCACATCTGTATTTTTATTTTGATGTGAATGAGGAAGGAAACGAGGATCGGGAGAGGCTCTATTTTTCGATCAACAAGTATTATTCCGAGAGACACATGCAAATGTATGAAGTGGTGAGCAACAATACGAAAGCCGATGATGATGAGGTGCTGGAGATGCTGGTCTCCCGTCTGGGCAAGATAGAGGGACTGGAGAATCTGGTGCCGGAGAATGCGGCGGTGGAGTGACGCTGCGGTGTGCGGCAGCGTCGAAGCGATGCCGCTTAATGTGGCAATGGGGTGAAACCATGAAGAAACAGACCGTATTTGACACGATCATCGATGAAGTGATGGCGGATGCCGACGGGGCGGCGCTGCTCGAGGAAGGCATGAGCCGCGATATGAACCGCGTGAAGAAGATCCCTCTTCGCTACCGGATCATCGCGCTGGGCTTTGTCGGCCGGATGTCGCTCGATGAGCTCAACAGCAAGCTCAAAGCTTCCGGCTGCGCCGGACTGTACGCCAGGAGCCTGTGGGAGGCTGGCCTGATTTATGCTTTCTCGAACCGGCTCTCCTACAGGGAATGGAAATCGCTGCAGGAGATCTGCCTGGATTTTCGCGGCAGCCATGCCGTCGAAGATCAGTACTTCAAGGGATCGTCCATCTCAATGTCCGAGCTTTCCCGATACGTGCGGGACGGATCGGCCCCGTCCGAAGACCTGACCCGGACCAGACACCTGACCCGGGTGGTGGAGAGGCAGATCATCGATACCGCGAAAGGTGAGGACGCGTTCCGCGCTTTCCTGGAAGAAAACGCCGCGGTCTTCAGCCCCGTCAGGGAAAAGACCAGGTACTATTTCTGCCGGTATCTGTACGCCATGCTCTTGGGCAGGATCGAGCAGTACGTGAGTGCGCTGGAACAGTCCGTGGCGGTGGAAGATGCGTTCTCGCAGCTGGTGGTCTTCAAGGGCATTTCCGCCCTGCGGCGCAGGAAGCACACGCCGCAGGAAGCACGGGAATTTCTGATGAAAGCGGACATCTCCTGCGGAGAGATCTTCGATGCCTTCAACTATTTCTATTTTGAGTACGTTTCGCTCGACTGGATGCAGGTGCTGATCGAATACTACGGTGATATTGCCTCCCTGCCGCCATCCGCGAGGCATACCCTTGCCGAGTACCTGCGCCGGTACGACCCGGCCGTTTATTCCTCCGGAAACGACGACAAACTTCTTGGTATTTTACAGGAACGCCTCGAAGCCGAAGAGGCGCAGCTTGACGAGATCTATTCCCTCGACGGAAAGAACAGAGGCTACCAGAAAAACCGCGCCGGCGAGAACACCCTGCGCAAATACATCAAAGGTGCGCTGGATCCGGACCGGACGACTCTCATCTGCTTCCTGCTGTTTTTCGAAAAAGACGCCATGCTTCCGGAAGAAGACCGGATGACCCCGGCCAGGCTGAACCATATCCTGCTCGAGTGCGGGTTCGTGCCGCTTCGCGAGGAGGACGACTTCGACAGCTTCGTGCTGCAGTACCTGGATGAGGCAGACCCGGACAGCTTCCTGATGGAAGAAGTGACCAACAGCGCGCTGGACGAAGAAAACTTCTACCTCTACCGGATGTACCAGGCCTCCACCAGCTACAGCGAAGAGCTGGAGAAGCTGATAAAGTGATGTTTAAGAGGCTTGTTAAGGGGCTTGTTAAGGGGTCAGACCCCTCTTTTAGCTTTCTCTGCGCCCGTGTTGAGGGGCGGAAGAGAGGAACGGGCGTAGGGATAATAAGTTGTGTCGATCCCTACGCCCGGCGCAAGTAATGGGAGATAATAGAAGTAGATAATCCGCCCGCCGGTACTGAGAAAACAAATTGACAACCACACCTGTGCTATGCTGTATCCGAATAAGTATTTGGAAAGGATACGGCATGAACATACTCAGGGAAATCGGCAGGGAATACAAAGCTGCGGGCAATATAATGCTTGCCGGGGCGATGGAGCAGCTGCATGAGATGGGGATCGCAAACTGTTTCCATGATACCGGGAGAGCCCTTTTGCTGGTCTATTCCGAACCGGCGGCGGGAGAGCGGCTGCTGTTTGAGATCAGCGCCGCTGTGTATACCGGCAAACTCGTGATCCGATACAGGGGAGGAGAAGCGCGCGCGGGGGGACGCTGCCCGGCATGCCGGGTACGGTGGAGAAAAAACTGTGGCAGAGAGTTGGTCAGTGCGATGCGAATGCTGATAAATACAGGAGGTTAAGAGAGGGGTCTGACCCTTTTCGCGCGTTAATGCGCGAAAA
>JBGUOI010000154.1:0-3607 GCA_045118075.1 Porcincola sp.
TATCTTATTGCGGACGAACGGTATCATCGTCATGGACGAGTGGTACCGCTCGTCCGGATAAGCGGTCTTACGACCGCGGAATATTCAGATCCGTCAAAAAAAGAGCAGCCGCAGTCTCTGCATGAATATTCCGGTCAGCAAAATGCATCTGTCCGGACATGTGGGAAGCAACGTTCCGGTGGACGGAAAGCACCATTTATTGATTTACAATGAAAACTGACCCAGGTTTAACGGTGAAAACTGACCCACCCCCGGTGGGGAGATCAACCGATCAGATCTCAATCCTGGATAAAAACCTTGAAAATTTAACACTGAAAATTGACCCACCCAATTAAGCAAAGTAAACTCCTCTCCGTGTACAGTTTTTTACACGGAGAGGAGGTGAAAGAGGTGTATGAATTGCAGGATTGGGCAGCTGTACATAGAGTCTATAAACAGACAGGTTCCAAGCGCCAGACAGCCAAAATACTTGGCTTGGCGAGGAATACTGTCAAGAAGCTTCTCAAAATGACAGAAGCACCGGCATACCATCGGAGACCCGGGATAACCCTGATCGATCCTTTCAGGCAGCAGATCATCGAATGGCGCTGCGCCCCGTTCTATTTCAACGGGACCAGGATCTTTAAGGAACTGCAGAAGATCGGATACACGGGAAGCATCGGCCCATTATACAGGTTTCTCAGAAGGGCAGATGAAGACATTGGGAAGATCAGTTCAGACGCAACGGAACGTACTGAGACGCCCCCGGGGGACCAGGCACAGTTCGACTGGTCGGAATACCTTATGGTGATCGGAGGGAGGACAAGGAAAGTTTACTGTTTTTCCATGATCCTGGCCGCATCCCGGAAAAAGGCCATCCTCTTCTCACTCAGGGAAGACGCTGCGGCCATTTATGACGCGATCCAGGAACTGTTTGAGGAACTCGGGGGAGTTACGCTGGAGCTCCTGATCGACAACCCGAAGGCGCTGGTGATCGATAACGACCCCAAAACCGAGGAGGAGATCAGGTACAACCCGTACGCGCTGCTCCTTGCGAAGCATCTGGGGACGGAGCTGAACGCGTGCCCTTACTACTGGCCCCGGAAGAAGGGAAAGATCGAGCGCCCTTTTTCTTATATCTGCGAACAGTTTGTTAAAGGAAACACGTTTGCGACGATGGATGAGCTGAACAGGCGCGGGAAGGAATTCATTGACGAGTGGAACAGCCAGGTCCATACCACGACGGGCCGCATTCCGAACGAACACTACCTGCTCGAGGAGAAACAGACACTCCAGGAACTCCCGAAGAAGCGTTTCCGGCACAAGGAACCCCAGAAACGGAAGGTCAGCCCGGACAGCTTTGTCAGCATTGACGGCAGCAAATACAGCGTCCCGGTAAAATATGTCGGGAAAAGGCTTGACTACCGCCTTGCTTACGGATTCCGCATCGAACTGTACGATAAGGACGGGGACCTGGTCCTGTCGACGGAAAAGTCAGATGAGAAAGGGGCCGTCCGCAAAGTAGACGAACACTATGCCGCCATAGCGGTGCCTGTCAGCACATCCATCCCGCAGATCCGGAGGGATTTCAGCGCCCTGTTCCCGCACGGGCAGCAGTACCTGGACGCGGCGGACAAAAAGTTTGACCAGCCGACGCACCACGCGAGGAAGATCATGCTGCTGCGTGACCTTTACGATGACGTGACCCTTGACCTGTTCATCGCCTACAGCATCGAACAGGACCGGATGGACATAACGTCGTTCAAAGCCATCCTGCGGGAATACAATGCCGGCATCCTCACGCCTGACCGGATAAAAACCGCAGGAAAAGGGATGAACGGGCCGGTACCAGGCGCCGCAGAAGTACAGGGATACCGTGATGACGAGCCTGGCCTGACCAGGGACTGCAGCTACTATGAGGAAAACGCGATGAAGGGGGCGGCAGTATGAAAAAAAAGCCATATGCGGACGACGCGGAATATATCGAAGCCATGATGAAGCGTTTCAAGCTGGTAGACATGCGCCTGCAGTACCGGGACATCATCCTTGAGGCTGAGGCTTCTTCCATGGGATACAAGGGGTTCCTGAAGCGGCTGCTGGAGGTCGAGGAGGAAGGCAAGACGTGCCGGAGGACGGAGCTCCTGAAAAAGGCCGCCGGGTTTGAATCCGTAAAGCGCCTGGAAGACATCGACTACAGCTTCAACCCCACCCTGGACAGGGACAGGATCACGGACTTGGGGAACCTGCGGTTCATCGAAGCAGGAGAAAACGTCCTTATCATCGGGCCCCCAGGCGTCGGCAAGAGCATGATCGCCACCGGCATAGGGATAAAAGCGGTGGAAGCAGGATATAAAGTGATGTTCGTGAACGCGAAGGACCTGGTGGACCGCCTTCATGACAGCATGCTCGCAGGGACGCTGAAGGAAACGCTGGAGGGACTGGGGAAGATCCCCCTCCTGATCGTGGACGAGCTGTCCTACGTAAAAATGGACAAAGAAAGAGAGAGCCTTTTCTTCCAGGTTATCCGCCAGCGGTATGAAAAGAACTCCCTCATTGTAACGACCAACCTGCCCATGGGCAGATGGGACGAGCTGTTTACCGGCAGGCTTGCGGCCACGGCGATCCTCGACCGCCTGGTGCACCACTGCCATACCATGAGTATAACGGGCGACAGCTACCGTGTCAAAGGGCCAAAGAACAGTGTTAGATCGAGAGGTGGAAATGAAAACTGCAAAAATACACAGGAACAAAAGAAAGAAGTCTGACATACACAGCCTGTACCCGGAGGATCACCGCTTTGACTGGCAGGCTTATGAGGCCGATCCTGAAAACTATGTCTTCACGAAGGAAGACATTGCGTACGGAAACACCATGGAGCTTGAACGGTATGAGCTGGAGACGCCGATGACGCCTTATGAGAAGCGCGCCCTGCGCAGGTGGGTGGCATCCGGTCACAGCGTCATGGAGCCCCCGCCGTCAAGGTACCCGTGCGTGCACTGCAAGACCCCGCCGCCGGGCTTCCTCGAGGTCTACAGGACGGACAGGGAACTTGATGCCGCCACAAAGGGGATGTCAAAAGGAGAAAAAACACGGTATCTCCAGGAATACGCTGGCTTTTCCGTTGAACCGAACGAAGAACGCTGCAGCCGCGGGGAAAACGCAAGGCTGCATATAGAAACACCTGACAAGGCGAAGGAGACCATACGGAAACTGAAGAGGGAACTCTGCTACACGTGGATGTTCCTTATGGAGGAAGGCCTTTTCCAGGAAGCTGAAGAGTTTGTTAAAAGCCGCATGGATGAGCCGACACCATTTGAAGACGAATGGTAAGCCCGGGAGGTGTACAGATGGGAAAAACGGTCATTAAAGAAGACATGTTCCCCGAGATCATCAGCCATTATAACACGGGCGGGCGGAAAGCCGCGTATGCGCTGCTCCGGGAACGATATGGGATCCTGCATCCGGCCGGCGTGGTCAGGAGGATAAAGAAGGACGGAAGATATGGTTATGACGAGGTAAAGGACAGATTTGAAGACTATCCGGCATGCGGGGAAAGTGGTGAGGGCCTTTTCCTTGGTATTGAAGAGCTCTGCGCCCTTTCACCGGCAGCGCCCGCACCGGGCCCTGC
>JBGUOI010000155.1:0-47177 GCA_045118075.1 Porcincola sp.
AGGACCGGGACGTCGTCTTTTTCGGTAACTTCCAGTAAATAACCGCATCCGCAGGGACGCTGCCAGCGCCAGTATTCCCTCTCCGGCACCCCGTATTTCCCGAGCAGGGCCATCTGCGTCCCGCCGTGGGCAACGATCACTGTCTTTTCACTTCCGGCTTCGCGTTCCTTTTCCAGAATCTCCCTGAAAGCTTCGCAGACACGATTTTCATATTC
This sequence comes from Porcincola sp., assembly GCA_045118075.1. GTDB lineage: Bacteria > Bacillota > Clostridia > Lachnospirales > Lachnospiraceae > Merdiplasma. The sequence goes on from JBGUOI010000155.1 coordinate 216, forward strand.
CGGGCGGTCCTCCCCGCCCGGGCATCGGCCAAGGCACCCTCCGTCGACCCAGGCCCGGTATGCTCTGTCCGATTCCATCTCCTGCCAGGTACGCCCTTCGAAAGCCCCGAAATTCATCTCCTCAAGGCCTTTTACCGGAATCAGTTCCGCTCCGGGAAACAGGATGGCCGCCGTAGCAGAAGAACGCCTGAGCGGGCTGACATAGACCCGGCTGATCTTTTCTTCCGATGCACAAAGCTGTGACTTACCGGCCTCCGACAGGGGAATATCGCTTATTCCCTGATAGCGGCCCTGTTCGGACCAGGCTGTTTTCCCGTGCCGGATCAGTTCGACCTGCATGGCCATTCTCCCTTCAGCAGCTGCGGTATGCCGCAGCAGACGCGGATAACGGTATCCGCTTCCTTCGCAAGCAGGCAGGAGAGCCTTCCTGCTGCCTCCCGCTTATCTCTGTCTTCTCTCTGGATGGGAACGATCCCGCATCCCGTCTCGGACGCGGTCACCACTTCATACCCCGACAGCTTAGCGGCCAGCTCCTCTAACGATGTCCCGCAGCCGGCCAGTTCCTGGACTTCAACGGCAGCGCGCTGCTCAAGATCGCTCTCGGTCCATCCCAGGAGCGTACAGATACAGGTCCTTTTTCCCGAAAACATCGGGCCCGTTACAAAGATCATCTCAGTCCCTCCGCCAGCTGACCCACATACAGGGCGATCAGCATCCAAAGCTGCGCTGTCTCAACAAACCATCCGGCCAGGTCTCCGGAGAGACCGCCAAATTGCTTAATCAGCACAAAACGATACCACAAAAACACTACAAGCGCTGCCGCGACCATCCAGATGCCGCCGCTTAAACCCATGAACACAGCGCAGGCTGCCGACAGGAGCACGCTGAAAACAAGCACCCGGCTTCGGCTGGCCGTATCCGCAAACGTACGGGCCAGCCCCTCTCCGGGAGCGATCGGAAAAGATGCCACCGCCGCAGCAGACAGGCTCCTGCTGAGCACATACGAGGCACCGACGGCTGCAAACCGCTTTTCAGGCAGTACCAGCCAGATCACAAACAAAGCCATGAAATGCATGATCAGGCGGATCACCGCAAAAGACCCGATGTGGGGGTCTTTGAGGATTTGCCGCTTTTTTTCCGGCGCGGCCCGGCTTGCAAGCGCATCATAGGTATCACAAAGGCCGTCCATATGGATCCCGCCGGAGATCAGCACCGGCAGCAGACAAAGCCCCAGCGCCGTCACGGCAGGAGGAAGCGCAAGATGCGTACATAAGGCTCCCCATCCTGCCAAAGCCGCACCGATCAGCACGCCGACCAGAGGAAAAGCGCACAGCATATAGCGCATATTCTTTTCATTCCATTCAAACTGCAGCACCGGAACAGCGCTGAACATGGAAAAAGCAATGGCGATCGTTTTCAGCAGCTGCATCCTTTCTCCTTTCCGACACCGGTCCTGCCGCGCTCATCTTTTAACACATTGGGAACGCCGCACACGATCTCGCATACGTAATCAGCCCTTGCGGCGAGCAGGCAGGTGATCCGGCCCAGTTCCCGCATGTAGCGGAGCGTTTCTTCTCCGTATAAACAGCCTCCCGAGAAGACCTCATTGGCGACGACGGTCAGGCTTGAACAGCGGGAAAGCAGGTGATCGATCCCACGGATGACCGCATCAGGACCGCCGCCGGAGGGCATAAACATCTCATTGGCGGTCAGGGTCCCCAGGCACTCTAGCAGCACGTTGGAATCCGCCGGCAGGTCCAGCTCTTCAAGACAGACCGTTTTCTCGATGGTCTCGAACCGCTTTCCTTCTCTACTATTTCGATGTTTTTCGATACGTTCCAGGCTCTCTGCTCCGGATCTTTCCATCGCGGCCAGATAAATGCGCCTGCCCGGCAGACCCGTGACCAGGTCCTCGGCAAAAGCACTTTTTCCGCTGGTCGATCCGCCCGTGATCAGTGAAAACATGGTTATCCCTCATTTATTAATTCAGTTTCCGGTAGGCTTCGATTCCCAGTTTCCCAAAGGTGTGGCCGCTGCTGTACAAGGCTAAGGCAGCGTCAAGCAAAGGCAGAGTCATTAAAGCTCCGCCGCCCTCTCCCAGTCTTATCATCGCCCGGACCGGAGCTTCCAGCCCGATTTTCTCCAGCAGCATGGCTGCAGCCGGCTCCGCAGAGACATGGCTTGCCAGCAGGTGATCTTTGACCGACGGACATAAAGTGACCGCAAGAGCCGCCGCAGTAAGGGTGATCACCCCGTCAAGCAGAACGGGAATCCGGTAAAAAGCCCCCCCAAGGCATAGTCCTGTCAGGGCGGCGATATCGGCGCCGCCTGTTTTAGAGAGGATATCGATCGGGTCATTTCTGTCCGGGCGGTGAAAGGCCAGGGCGGTTTCGATCGCCCGGATCTTCCTTTCAAATCCTTCCGTATCAAGTCCGGCACCCCTCCCGGCCATGGCTGCCGGTTCCTTTCCAAGCAAAGCGCAGGCCGCAGCCGCAGAGGTCGTCGTATTTCCGATCCCCATCTCCCCGGCCAGCAAAAACCGGCATCCTTTTTCCTTCTGTTCCCCGACAAGGCGGATTCCGGTCTCTACCGCTGTCAGCGTCTCTTCCCGCGTCATTGCCCTTTCGCAGGTGATATCACCGGTTCCGCGCCGCACACACCGGTCATCCAGGCCTGCAAATGGCGGATGTTCCATCATGCCGATATCCACTGCAAGAACGCGGCAGCAAACCTGTCTGGCCAGGATGTTCGCCGTGGAAGTGCCCTCTGAGAGAGCTTTGGCTACCGCTGCCGTGACCGTGTGGTCTGACTGGGAGACCCCTCTTTTTACCACCCCGTTATCGGCGCAGAAAACGACCAGGCACCGCTCATCGAGGCTTATCTTTTCCGTGCCGGCCGAGCCGGCGATCCGGACGATCATATCCTCGACCATCCCAAGGCTTCCGAGCGGTTTTGCCAGTGAGTCCCATTGCCGGCGCGCTCTTTCCATCGCTCCCGGATCGGCTCCTTCTATTCCGGCCAAAACCGTCTCAAGCATTCTGCTCATGAAGACCTCCTTTTTTCGCCGTAAACATATGCCGCCTGTGCAAAGCGCTCGGCCAATGCCTTCTCACCGCCCAGGTGAAGGTGGGGAAACCCCGCGTACAGAGTCGGAGAAGTAAATGCGCATCTTCTGTGTTCGCCCCTGCTGCCGGACGCAGCCAGTGAGCTTCCGCAGTCGGTACTGTCCCAGTGGTGGAACTCATGAGCCGGGATGCGCTCCCCTTTGCGAAAGAGAAGGTCATCCTCTTTGGCCTCCAGGAAGCAGTAGCCGAAACGGACCAGCCTCCCGGCCCTGAAACCGTCACCGGGCAGGACGCCGGCCATCGGATATGTTTTCCCATCCGGATCCTCGAGCTGCCGCTGCAGATACAGAAAACCGCCGCACTCCGCGATGGTTGGCATGCCATCCCTTACGGCCCGTGCGATTTCCTCTTTCATGGCAGTGTTTTTGCTCAGCGCCTTGGCATACAGTTCGGGATACCCTCCGCCCAGATAAAGCCCCTGCGCGTCTGGCAGGTGCTCATCCCTGAGCGGGCTGAAAAAGACCAGGTCAGCACCGCACTTTTCCAATGCTTCCAGGCTCTCCTGATAGTAAAAGCAAAACGCTTCATCCCGCGCGACTGCGATCCGGCAGCGGCTCGAGGATGTTCCCGAACCGGATTGCCGTGCTGCGGCACTGCCAGATCTTTCCGCATCCTGTGCTTCTTCGGCCAAAGCGAAGATCTTCTCCGGGGCGCCGCTCTGCTCAAGAACAGCAGCTGCCGCGGCAAACCTCTCTTTCAGATTCGTGACCTCTTCCGCCGTCACGAGTCCCAGATGCCGGCTCTCAAACTTCATCTCCGGCATGGGAGGCAGAAAGCCCGTCACCGGAAGGCCGCATTCCCGCTCCAGGATCGGCTTCAGGTAATCAAAGAGTGTTTTTTTGCAGTCTGTCAGGAAGATTCCCCTGATCATATCCGGGGCGCGGAAAGTTTTAAGGCCGTTCACCATCGCCGCCATAGTCAGGGCTGCCCCGCCGGGGCGGATGCACAATAGGGCAGGGATATTTTCCCTGGCCGCGATATCCCAGGCACTTCCCTGCGCCGTGCCTCCCAGGCCGTCAAACCAGCCCATCGCGCCTTCGATCACACCGATCTGTCCCGTTCCGGCTGCCAGGGTTTCATGCAGCGCCTTCTCCCCCTGCAGGACAAGGTCCAGGTTATGGGAGGGGACGCCGAGCACCTGCCGATGAAAAGAGGGGTCGATATAATCCGGGCCGCATTTATACCCCTCGGGAAACAGCCCTTTCCTCATAAAAGCGCAGAGCAGCGCACCTGTGAGCACCGTCTTTCCGCTTCCGCTCCCGAAAGCGGTGATCATGATCCTTCTCATGGCTTAGACCCGCCGATCAGATATACCGGATTGATAGCCGTCATCATCAGCGAATCACCGGCTTTCCGGGATCTGGCCGCCTGCAGCTGGATGACCTGCGGTTCCATCCGGTGCCCCCGCATCCAGGAAACTGCTTTGTTTAAAGTCTCCAGCGTGATGGCGCTGACGCAGATCCTTACTTCCGGATTTCTAACTGCTGCGGCGGAGAGGATCTCTTCAAGCGCTCCTCCGCTTCCTCCGACGAACAAGACATCGGGATCGGGAAGTTCCTCCAGGACCTGCGGCGCCTCACCGCAGATGATATTCATGTTCCACGCTCTGAAATGCTCCCGGTTTTTCTCCGCCAGAGTACAGGCCGCCTTATTTCTATCCACCGCCCATGTCTCCCGCGACAGAAGAGCCAGCTCCACGCCCACGCTCCCCGAGCCGGTCCCCACATCCCAGCAGACCTCATCGGGAGCCGGGGAAAGCAGGGAAAGAATGACGGCGCGCACTTCTCTTTTTGTCATCGGGATATCCGTTCGCACAAACAATGAATCATCGATTCCGCCCGGCCGGCAAAGCGGCAGGTGATGTTCCTGCGGTTCGATCAGCATCACATTCAGGGGAGAAAAAGTCTGCTGGGCCATCACAACCGCTTTTCCCTCACTGATCCGTTCTGTGCTCATTCCCAGGTTTTCCGCGACGGTCACTTTGATATCTCCAAGCCCGCGCATGGTCAGCTCGTCCAGGATCCCGACCGCCTGGTCACCGCTGCTCGTCAGCAGAAAGACCGGCTTTCCCAGACTGATGGCCTTCAAAAGGTCCGGGGAAGCCCCGTGAGCGGAAAGCAGCGTCCAGTCCTGCCAGGCGGTCCCTTTTTTTGCGGCAAGAACCTGAAGAGAAGAGATGCCCGGAAGCACCCTCGCGCTGATCTGGTTTCGCTCAAGCCTCTCCATCAGCGGCGCCGCACCCGAATAAAAGCCGGTATCGCCGCCAAGGAGCACCGCGCATTCGTCACATCTGCTGTTTTTGATCAGCCGCACGATCTCCTCGGCCCTGAATGCCGTCTCTTTTTTTCCTTCAAATCCCTGCACCGCCGCCAGGAGGCGTTCCGATCCGATGATCAGCTGCGCCTTCTCAAGAATCTTTACCGCTTCCGGTATCAGCTGTGTGCCGGTCACGCCGGCTCCGATCAATGTCACTCTCATCTTTTCTCATCCTCCGCAGCCGATGTGCATGCCAGTTTCTTAAGCAGCTGCCGTACGCTGATCCCGCTCTCGCAGGGTCTCCGGATCAGGCAGACCTGCGTTTCCGTCTCCCCGGCCGCCTCAAGTTTATCCCGGAATCCTCCCTCATCGCCGCTCTCCTTGGTCACCAGATACCGGATATGATACTGTTCCAGGATGGCCGCATTCATCCGGCTGCCAAAAGGTCCCTGCATCGCAATAATGTTCCTGTGCGGGATCTTCGCTCTCTCACACGCCTCCAGGCTTTCATGGCAGGGCAGGATCCTCACGTAAAGCCTTTCCGGGTCAATGGAAGCATAACAAGCCAGGTCCCGCGTCCCGGTCGTCAACAGGATGGGGCCTTCCTGCCCTGACAGCCATCCGGCCGCCCCGGCGGCTGTGTCGAAAAGACGGCACCGGCCTTCCAGTTCAGCCTCATCAGACGCCTCCCGGACGATTCTTTCCAGGGGCACGTTCTCATATTCACAGGCTGAGCGGATATTCCGGCTCACCTGACGCGCATACGGATGGGTGGCATCCACGCACAGGTCGTATCCTTTGACCAGGTCCCTGATCTCATCTTCTCCAAGAGTGCCGGTCAGGACGCTCAGTCCCGGTCTTTCGGGAAGCATCTCGGCGCCGAGCGGCGTCGCCACGCTCACGCTCACCTTATGACCTGCCTCCGCCAGGGCCGGGGCCAGTTCTCTGCCCTCCGTGGTGCCTCCAAATAACAGGATCTTCATCTTGTCACTCCATTGAGACTCCCACCTTCATAGGTGGTGAGTTTTAACAAATCATTCTTGGCGGGAGTCTCAATCTCCCTCCAAGAAAAGCCTCCGGCGGATCGCGCGCGCACCGCATCCGCTAGCTCCCTGCGCACCGCGCACGAGATGGATCGCACCCGCGCTCAGAGGAATGGTGCTTCGCACCGAGCGCGGCGCGGCAAGAACGCCGGTGGCGTTCTTGAATTATTTCTCCTCATACCCTCTTCGCGTGATCATGAATCCGTTTTTCAGGTACGTCCGCGAAGACCCGATAAAAACAGTGGTAAACATATCCGCCTGCTCACCGCCCAGCTTTTCAAGCGTCGTATACCGGAAAGCCTCTCCTTCCCGGCCGATGCTGCTCACCAGCGCGCAGACAGTTTCGGGGTCCATTTTTTCGAGCAGAATCCGGCTTGCCGCGGCGAGGTGGTCTTTCCGGGTTTTTGAAGCCGGGTTATACAGGCAGATGGCCAGATCGCCTTCTGCCGCTGCCCGAAGTCTCTTTTCAATGTCCTCCCACTTAGTCAGCCGGTCTGAAAGTGAGATCACGCAGAAATCATTCATCAGCGGGGCCCCGATCAGCGCCGCCCCGGAAACCGCCGCCGTTATCCCCGGGCATATCTTCACGGTAAGGTCATCTCTCCCGGCCGCCATCTCCAGCACCGGTCCGGCCATCCCGTAGATACCGGCATCCCCGCTGCAGACCATTGCGACCGTCCGGCCTTTCGCCGCCTCTTCGACCGCATAGCGGCACCGTTCCAGTTCCCGGGTCATGGGAGTCGTAAATGTCTCCTTTTCCGGGAAAAGTCTTTTTACCTGGTCCACATAAACGCCGTAGCCGCAGATAAGATCAGCTTTCCGAACAGCCTCCAGGGCATTCCCGGTCATATTCTGCTCATCTCCGGGGCCCAGCCCCACGATAAAAAGCGTTCCGGGGCCGGATTTCTTATCAGGCTGTCCCGGCCACGAGAGAGAACACGGTCTTTCCCCAAGCGCCATGGTGATCCCGTCCCGGGCTTCCTTCCCGGAAAGCAGCTCGCCGCCGGCGCATACGATGCTTCGTTCACAGACATTGTCCGTGCCCGTGACCTCTTTAACAAAATCAGAGGCGGAGAACTCTCCCTGCGCCGCCTGCAGCGCTTCGGCAGAGTATGTTTCAAAAGGAACATTCAGGCTTTCGGCAAGTGCCAGAATGCCGGACTCATCTTTTTTAAGGTCGATCGAGCAGACCAGGCCGACCGCTTCGGGAAGGTATCCGGCCCGCTGCATAAATTCCTCAAAGAACCGGCGGATCTTTTCTTTTGGCGTGCCCCGCCGGCAGCCGATTCCGATCACCAGGCAGCGCGGCACCAGGTGCAAAGCAGCGCTGCCGGAGGGTATGGTACTGATCCGGATGGAGCATGTTTCTTCGCTTCCCGGCTCAAGGCCGACCGGAATCTTTCCGCTTATCGGAACGTCACTGCAGAAAGTAACTGTCTCTCCCTCAAGCAGTGCGGCTGAGACCTTTTTGACCCCCGACAGATCCCGGATCAGCAGTCCCTGCTGTTTTGCCCAGGTATCTGCCGCAAAAACGCCGCGCACATCGGTCGCGGTCGTCAAAACACACTGACCGCCCAGCAGATGAGCGATCTTACCGGCCAGCTCGTTGGCTCCTCCCAGATGACCGCTAAGTATGGGTACTGCAAAACGGCCGGCTTCATCCACGACCACTACGGCGGGGTCCTCGCTCTTGCTTTTCAGATAAGGAGCCGCTGCGCGAACGGCGATCCCGGCTGCCCCGACAAAGACCAGGGCATCCGCATTATCAAACTGCCGGCGGGTCCATTCGTCAAGAGACATTCCCTCACCGCACCGCCAGGGCTTTCCTCCAAGCTCATCGGCCATTCGCCGCGCAAGCTCCATTCCCCTGTCCGTGAAAGCAGCGTATGCTGTATTCATACGTCATTTCCTTTCCTGAATGCAGTGGTGAAAGCGGGATCGTAAAGCCTGCTGCGCTCATAGGGACCGCTTAAGAAGCCCCCGACAAGGATCAGGGCTGTTGCAGTGATCTTGTTTTCCCGGGCAGCTTTTGCCAGTGTTCCCACCGTACACCTGATCAGCTTCTCTTCCGGCCAGGTCGCTTTATAGACGATTGCCGCCGGCGTATCCTCCTTATAAGCCCCCTCCAGCAGCGCTTCCTGGACTTCCCGCGCCATGGAGACCGACAGAAAGATCACCATCGAGGCGCCGTGGCTCGCCAGGCTTTTTAAAGATTCCTTCTCCGGAACCGGGGTGCGCCCCGCCATCCGGGTGATGATCACGCTCTGGCTCACACCCGGCAGCGTATACTCCGCGCCAAGCGACGATGCGGCGCCGCCAAAGCTCGATATGCCCGGCGTGATATCATAGCGGATCTGTTTTTCGTCAAGCGCATCCATCTGCTCGCGAATCGCCCCGTAAAGGGATGGATCCCCGGTATGGAGGCGCACGGTCGCCTTATCCTCCGCTTCCGCCTGCTCCATGACCGCCAGCACTTCCTCGAGGGTCATCTTCGAGCTGTCGAATATCCGGCACTCTTCCTTTGCCAGGCCCAGCAGGGCCGGGTTTACCAGGCTTCCCGCATAGATGATCACATCCGCTGCGGCCAGCAGCTTTGCTCCCCGCTGCGAGATCAGGTCAGGCGCTCCGGGGCCGGCTCCCACAAAATGTATCATGGCTTCTCCTCTGACATCTTCCCGGCGTTCCAGTCTTTTAAACCAGCCAGGATATCCGCCGCATTTTTTGTCGTTCCGATCAGCCTCTCCTCTCCCGCAAAGACAAGGGCCCCGGCCCTGTATGCGCCGCCGGCGCGTCTTGCAAGATGGAGATCGATCGCACTCATCAATCTTTCGCTGACGATATCCAGAAGTCCCGCTCTCTCAAGCAGATCAAAACACTCATTTGTCGTGACAGCCTCCATAATGGCGCTGCAAAGGTCCTTGTCAGCCCCGGACACGGCGGCGTGCGCACAGATCAGTTCCCTTCGGCAGTCCGCCTGCGATGAGTGGGTGTTCATGATGCCGCCCGCAAGCTTGACCAGCTTTCCGGCATGTCCCACCAGAAGGACCTTCTCAAACCCGAGCACCGAGGCCATATCCAGCGCATCCCCCACAAAATTCGAACACCTGACCACGGGAATGTTCCCGCCGATTCCAAGCTTCTCCACATAGGACAGTCCGTAATTACCCGGTGCGAGGATGACCTCCTTGTGCCCTTCACAGGCCGCCTGGCATAGGCTGATCCGGATCGTCTCCTTCAGCGCATCCGTGCTCATCGGTTCCACGATTCCGGAAGTACCCAGCACCGACAGGCCGCCTTCGATGCCAAGCTGCGGATTAAAAGTCCCGGCTGCTTTTTCCCGGCCGCCCGGGATCGAGATCACGACCTTCAGGCGGTCCGTCCTCCCGTTCTCTTCCAGGATTTTGTTCACACTCTTTTTGATCATCCGCCGCGGTACGGTATTGATCGCCGCGCTGCCCGGCGGCTGGTCAAGTCCCGGCCTTGTCACTCGTCCGACGCCTTCTCCGCCGTCGATCACGATCTTTTCTTCACCGCTCTGTGCGCCTTGCAGAAAGCTTACCCTCGCGCAGATCAGCATGCCGCCGGTGATATCCGGGTCATCGCCCGCATCTTTTCTGACGGCGCACACCGCGCTTCCATCCGGCTCAAAGCGGCAGTATTCACTGTATGTATTGACCCTCGGTCCTTTCGGCGTTACGACAGATAAAAGTTCCGGCGCCTGCCCCGTCAGCAGAAGCTGCGCCGCACCGGCGGCCGCGAGGGCTGCACAGGTACCGGTGGAATAACCGCATCTTAACCGCTTTGTTCCGCTCTCGATATAGTATTCAAATCCCATCGGCCCACTCCTTCGGCAGCTCTTTTGTTACGATGATGCCCCGGTCGGAAGCCCACCCGGCGAGCGATGCGTTTTGCGCTCCGATCTTATCGATGTCCGTCGATGCGATGATCACCCGGCCGCACGCAGTTATCCTGTCCCGGGCGCTTTGCATCAGTTCGTCCGGAAAAGCCTCAAACGCTTTTCCCGTGATCACCGAGACGGCAAGGGCCGACGCCGCAGGCAGTTCCACATCATTTTCGGGCAGTATCCCGGCTTCAAACGGGATCCCCAACCGCTGCAGACGGCGGTATAGTGCAAACCCGCTGCCGCCCCCTCCGATCACGAAAGCCCTCGCCCCGCCTGACGCTCCGGACAGTTCAAGACTCCCGGAGCCTGAAAGAAAGCTTCCGGTCTCCAGTTCATAGAGGCAGCGGATAAAGTCATCCTTAAAGATTTCTTCCGGTGCGCCAGCGCGTTCGATGTGACCGTTCCTGACGCAGAGGATCATATCCGAGATCTTCATTGCCAGGTCCAGCTCGTGCAGCGACATGATCACCGCCAGCTTTTCTTTCCCGGCAAGGTCTTCCAGGATCTTGAGCAGTGCAAGTTTATGCCGTATATCCAGGAAGGAAGCCGGTTCGTCCAGAATCATGACCTTCGGCTCCTGGCAGATCGCTCTTGCGAGCATGACGCGCTGTTTCTGGCCGTCGCTTAATGTGGTAAAAGCGCTGCCGGCCAGATGCGCCGTTCCGGTCATTTCCATCGCCGCCATGGTCTTTTTCCTGTCTTCGTCCGAAAGCATGCCGAAGGTGCCCGTAAATGGGTATCTCCCGGCCGCAGCCACTTCGAAGGCGCTCATAAGTTCCGGATCGGGGGGCCTGGTCATCACAACGGAAATATACGAGGCCGCCTGTCTTGCCTCCATCTGGCCCAGGTCCTGTCCGCAGATGCTTATACTGCCCTCTACCGGAGGGATGAGGCCCGCCAGCGTCTTTAGAAGAGTCGTTTTTCCGGCGCCGTTCGGGCCGATCAGCGTCACGATCCGGCCCGGCAGTACATTCACGCAAACGCCCTCGAGCAGAGCTTTCCCGTTATAACCGGCGCCCAGGTTTTTTGTCTCCAGAATAGGCTGAGTCATCATGCACCTCCTATCGTTCCCGCCGGCGGATCAGAATCCAGATCACGACCGGTGCTCCGAGCACCGCCGTCACCGTGCTGATCGAAAGTTCCGTCGGGGCAAAGATCATCCTGGCGATCAGATCGCAAAGCAGACAGAAAACGGCTCCTCCCAGAAAAGAGGCAGGCAGGATGATGATCGGCTTTGAGGTGCGCATCAGCCTCCTGACCAGGTGCGGGACGGCGATTCCCACGAACGAGATCGGTCCCGCAAAAGCAGTCACGCAGGCCGAGAGCAGGCTTGAGAGTGCGATCAGCTCCACTCTGAGCAGGCGCATATTGACGCCGAGGCTGCGGGCATAGGTCTCGCCAAGCCGGCAGGCATCCATCGGTTTTGATAAAAGCAGTGCCAGGACCAGGCCCGCCAGGGTCACCGGAACAATGACTTTCAGGTTGTCCGTGCTGATTCCGGAAAAGCTTCCGAGTGACCAGTTGTGAAGATTTACGATGTTTTCGTCCTGGGCGAACGTGACCAGAATCTCCGTGACGGCCGAGCAGATATAGCCGATCATAACGCCGCAGATGATCAGCGTCGACGTGCGCCGCACCCGGCCGGCGACCAGCAGGATAAAAAGAGTGCTGGCCATGGCCCCCGCAAAGGCGGACGCGATCAGTGCGAATGAATTCAGGCGCATGCCTTTTTCCAGTGCAAGGATCAGCACGGCGGCCACGCACAATTTGGCGCCCGAAGAGATGCCGAGTACAAAAGGTCCGGCAATGGGGTTGGCAAAGAAAGTCTGGAGCAGGAAGCCGGAGACCGCCAACGCTCCGCCCAGACAGGCTGCGGACAGCAGCCTTGGAAGCCGGATACTGCGGATGATCTGATACGCCATCTCATCACCGTCACCGCCTCCGAACAGGAGCCTGAGCGCATTAAATCCTTTAACGGAGGCGCTGCCCGTTACCAGGTTCAGGACAAGAAGCGCCGCAAGCAGCAGCGCCAGCAGTATAAATCCTGTAATGATCCTTTTCTTTTCCGTCACCTTCGGTTTCCTTTCCCTGCTGTTTCCTTATGAAACTTTCTCCACCCTGTGAAGATACTGCATACCTTCATCGTCTTTGCAGCCCGTGATCACTTTGTTCATTTCTACGATCATATCACAGATGCCGGCGGGCTGCTGAAACATATTTTTGCCGCTGCACCAGACGTTTCCTTCCCTGACCGCCTTGAAATCCTCCAGCAGCGGACATTTATCCAGCAGCTGCCGGGTATCTTCAATGTCCTCGTCGATACTGGAATTATAGATGATGATATCCGCATCCCTGGCGGCTTCATAGAAACTCTCCATTTCCATATGCATGGTGGACAGGGCGTTGTCCTCTCCCGGCAGGTCTTCGTCAAGAAAATAGCTGCCTCCCGCCATTTCGATCATCTTTGCGATATAATCTCCGCTTTTTCGCACCACGGCGTACCCGCCCGAACTGATGTAGAAGTAGGCAACGGTCTTTGTCCTGTCCTTTTCAGTCTCAGTATCCTCTGCCAGATCTTCCAGGCGCGCAGCCTGCGCCGCAAAAAATTCGTCCGCTTCTTTCTCTGTTCCCGTCAGCAGCCCGTACAGCTTTATCCATTCCATTCTGCCCAGCGGATCCGCCTCATAGCTTGACCGCTCTACCAGCACCGGGATCCCCAGCCTTTCCAGCTGTTCCTTGATCTGCGGGCTGTGATAGATCATGGTAGATTCGACGGCGATGTCGGTGCCCTGTGACAGGATCATCTCATAATCCGGTGCGCTGTACTTTCCGACATAAAGCATACGTCCCTCTTCCAACGCTTCCCGGACCGCCGGAAGGCTCCAGTCGGACTTCTCGGTGGAAGTCATGGCGACCCGGTCCGGAACTCCCAACCGTTCAAAGTAATCCATGGCTGAGGAAGCCGCCAGGTAGATGTGATCAAGCGGCTGCCGGAGGATGACGGCATCCTCTTTCGCATCCGAAACCTCAGTCCCTTCCGGAACAAGCAGATATTTGTCAGAGCCGCCGATCGTGATCAGTGTGCACCCATCCTCACATTTTTCCCAGAAAAATTCTTTCGCATAGAGAGGAAGGGCGGCTTCCTTTACAGAAGCCGCCTCCGTTTCCAATTCCTCTTCCACGCTGTCCGACATGTTTTCTGTCTCACCCTGCGAAGTGCTTTCAGCCGCGCTTTCGGAAAGTTCAAAACGCAGTGTGTATTCGATCTCGTAGGGTACGCTCATGGCCGTGGTATCCGCGATCACGCTCATCGGCGTTTCAAAGACCGTCACCGGGATCTCGAACGCGGAATTGCCTTCTGTGTTCACCGGTTCATACCGGACCCCGTCTACGATCATGTAATCGTAATGGGAGCTCCCCCATACGATCCTCGCTGTCACCTCGCCGTCCTTTACGGTCAGCTGCACCGGCGATTCAACGCTCGCCCTGCCGGACCCGCCCTCGAGAGAGACTTCCGCTTCATAGCTGCCATCCTCCAGGCCAAGATCCGCCGCGCTCACGCCCCGCTGCTCCTTAAAAGCCTCAGAAGGCAGCCCTGCGGACCGGATAAGGAGCGTCCGGTCATACCACATCTCTTTCTTCCTGCTGTATGCGGCGCAGGGGAAGGGCGAATCCAGTGCTTCGACCGGAATGACGAAATGATGGACTCCGTCCGCGTCCTCCGCATAAGGGATCAGGTCATCCTCAGCTGCCTCGGCGGCTTCCTCGCCGGTGCCCGGGTAAAGGTACAGGTATCCGGTGCCTCCCATCGCCATGTCAGCTACCATTGCGCCGTCCTTTACGGTAAGCAGGCAGTGCTCGATTCGGAACATGGAGGAGCTGGAATCGACCGTCACCTCCCAGGTACCGTCAGCAAGCTGTTCCGCCCCGACCGGTTCGAGGCCGTCCGTATCGAGTTCAACAGCTGCCGCCATATCCGAGCTGTCAGCCACCTTTTTCTTCGTCTCCTCCCCGGCCGCCGGGAGAGAGACCAGGCACGACAATCCAAACAGCAGGACCAAAGTTTTTATCTTTCGCGTATACAAAGGTTTCTTCTCCAATCACTCCAGAGTATCGATGGCAGAGCGCGTATGCTCTGCGATCAGTTCACGGATCTGCTCCATCTCACCAAGTCCTTTCAGGACGCAGGTGACCTCATATCCCTCATTTTCAAACAGGCTCTTCCAGGAATCATCCTCATCACCGGCCATATCATTGTTGGCATGGTCACCGGCCACGATCATCAAAGGCTCCAGCACCACTTTCGTGTATTCGCCCTGCTTCACGGCTTCGATCACATCGTCCACGCTCGGCTCTGCTTCCACGGTGCCGATGTAATAATTCTCAAAGCCGTCTTCCGTGAGGACTTCCTGCATTTTTGCGTAGACGCCGTTGGAGTCGGCTTCCGTACCGTGACCCATAAAGACGATGGCCGTCTGTCCGTCATCGTAATCCGCGGTCTCCTGCGTAATGATCTGAGCCACCTTCTCAAAGTCCTCATCCGTACTCAGCAGCGGAGAACCGATGGCGATCTGCTCGAAAGCATCTCCAAATGCAGCCACTTCGCCGATCAGGTCATTATACTCGAAGCCGTCCATCAGATGAGTGGGCTGGACGACCAGACGCTTGACGCCATTGTCAGCAGCCCGGTTCAGCGCTTCATCCACGTTGTCGATGATCTCACCGTCCCTGGAGGCCACATGGTCAATGATGATCTGGCTGGTAAACCCTCTGCGGACGCTCCACTCCGGGAAGGTCTCTTCCAGGGTGTCCTCGATCGCACCGATCGTCAGCCGGCGGCTGTCATTGAAACTGGTGCCGAAGCTCACGACCAGCAGCTCATCTTCCCCGATCCCGTCATCATTTCTGGGGTTGTCGAGCGCGGCATCACCGGTCTCATAATTTTCTTCCTCTTCTTCGACGATCTCTTCCGTTACCGCCTCGGTGTTTCCCTCGAGGACACTCTCCGCATAAACGGCGCCCGTTCCCGCACCGGCTGCCAGTACCGCACACATCAGGGCTGCAAACAGTTTTGATGATCTCATGATTCTCCTCCTTTTTTCCGAAAAAAAGCCCCATGTCCGGATCCGGGCACAGGGTCAGAAGGCTGTCGTCTTTGGCAGCCTTTTCTGATACGACCAAGAGCTCGTGGTCCGGATTGTTCATCCTGTATCCTTACAGCCGGCAGGTTTCCTGGCTTACGGATCTTTACATGCCGCCGTCTTCCCGGTCTTTGCCAGTGACTGTCCCATGGACGTGGCGGCCTGCTCCCCGCTTACAGTGACGAGATCGTACAGGATTTTCACCTGTTTCCCTTTTACCCTTCCGCCTGCGCTTTTCCTGATGCGCACCGAAAGGCACCGTCTGCATTATTAAACTGAATACAAAAGAAATTATAACAAAACGGCTGTTCTTTGACAACCTTGCTTCCTCACGGATCACAGATTCCGCACGGATCATATCCCATCGATATCACCTCATGGCGGGTCCGGTTGGTGAAAGCGCGATTGCGGACACTGATCTTCTCCAGTGAGTCACAGTCCGGCCTGTGGAATTTGTGCGAGTACAGGTTCAGGACGTACCGCCACTTTGAAAGATTTTCTTCCCGCGTTTCGCTCCCTTCCTCTTTCGGAAGCGGCCCGGGAGTATAGTCATCGCACGGAGCCGGATCACCGTAAAGGTACGTCCCGTCTGTCCAAAGGTCGATGCTCCCCTGCCGGTCGGTCCGCCACAGCCGGCAGCCGGCTTCTTTCAGGCGTTCAAGCGCCGATGCGGCCGGATGCCCGAACTCATTTTCGCTTCCGCAGCTGATCAGCGCGGCATACGGCGATGCTGCGCGCAGGAATGCGCCGGTGCCGGATCCTCCGCTGCCGTGATGTGAAGCGATATACAGGGTGCAGGAGATGTCCTCTTCCTCCCGCAGAATGCTCTCTTCTTCCTCCTGCTGCGCATCGCCGCAGCAAAGGAAAGAGACATCTCCACCCGTGATCTTTACGGCAATGCACCGGTCATTTTCCATCTCCGCACGGTAATCTGGCGGGCCGATCACCTTAAGAGAGGCTCCCCCGAATGACACCTCGGTCCCGACCTCCGGTACGCGGTAAGATGTGCCGGTCTCCTCAAGCGCCTGCATCAGCATCCGCTCACTCACCGTATCCGCCTCATATCCTGGAAGGAACACCTCCCCGACCGGAAAGGCATAGAGCGCCGCGATCAGCCCGCCGATGTGGTCGTCATCATAGTGAGAGGCGATGATAAGGTCCAGCTTTTCCGCTCCCATGGCGGCCAGTTTAGAGACCACAAAAGCGGCGCTTGGCGCGCCGCCTCCGTCGTATAAGATCCAGTGACCATCCGATTCGGCGGCTGTGCAAAGCCCCTGGCCCACATCCGGGACATGGACCGAGAGCTTTGTCTCTCCCTGAGCCCGTACACTGACGGATGCAAAAAGAGCCGCTGCCAGCATCAGCCAAAAAACCGCTGTTCTTTTCACGATCTTCATTCTATTCTTCCCCCGGTCCCTGTCAGGTCACTCCGAGATATCATAGTCCAGCAGGATATATACCTTGTAATCCGGGAACATCTCCTCTACCCTGCGGCAGATCTCTTCATGCACCTTTTTGCGTTCCTTCTCATCAAAACTGATGATGATATCGAACCGGATCGTCTTCCTCTCCTCATCCAGGTAAAAACCGTGCATCTGGATCACACTCGGATACTCTTCAAGCAGCGAGCGCACTTTGGCTTCCATCTCGTAGGCTTCGTCATGAGACGTATTGTAGGAGTAGACCGAGATGCCGGTGAGGGCTACGGAATGATCCTGGAAAACCTTCATCGAGATCTGCCTCTCCAGTGTATCCGCTTCGCGGACCGTCATCGTATCCGGAAGTTCGATATGGATCGATCCGGTATAACGGCCGGGCCCGTAGTTGTGCAGGACCAGGTCATACGCTCCTCTCACCTGCTCGAAAGAACAGACGGTCTCTTTCACCTGCCTGGCCAGATCCGCATCGACACGCTCGCCCAGGATCTCACTGATCGTTTCCCGAAGCATCTCAATACCGGACTTGATGATCACGATCGAGATCAGGGCTCCCAGATAAGCCTCCAGGCTCAGACCCGTGCGAATGAAGATCAGGGCCGCAATCAGTGTGGAGGCAGAGATGACCGCGTCGAACATGGCATCCTTGCCCGAAGCGACAAGCGAATCCGAATCAACTTCCTCGCCTTTGCGGCGCACATAGGTGCCCAGGACGATCTTCACGGTGACCGCTGATGCGATGATGACAAGAGAAATGACCGAATAGTCCGGTGTCCCCGGATGAATGATCTTTTTAATCGATTCGATCAGCGAGGTGAAACCGGCATACAGGATGATCAGCGAGATCACCGCCGCGCTCAGGTATTCGATACGCCCGTGTCCGAGCGGATGCTTCTTGTCCGGCTTCCGGCCGGCCAGTTTGGTCCCGATGATCGTGATCAGTGACGAGAGCGCATCCGAAAGGTTATTTACCGCGTCCAGCACGACCGCCACCGAATGAGCCAGGAGCCCGATTACCGCTTTGAGGGCAGCCAGAAACACATTGGCCCCGATTCCGATCAGGCTGGTCCGTATGATCGTTTTATCTCTTTCCATCTATAATCTATAATCCTCTTTTCTTATAAAACTGCGGTATAGACGATCGTGAACAGGATCACCACGATCCCGACACAGGTCATTAGCAGGGCAAACGTGAAGTTGGAGATGATCGGTCTGGCCGCTTCCTGCAGTTCCTCTGCCATCACCCCGGCAAGGCCCGGCCTTTTGCTGTGCCTTCCTACAACCTTTTCCTTCAGGAAAGTCTTCCTTGCCAGCACCGCTAAAGCATCCGTACTCATCTCCAGCGCCCGGAGAATAACGCACCAGATCAGGAACACACCTTTCGCGAGCGGTCTTAGTATTCTGTTCTCCCCAAAGAGAGCCGCAAATGCTTTCGAGGCAGGGAACAGTACTTTCACCAGCAGCGGCCGGTAGATACGATCTTCAAGATCAAGGCCGGCCGGCCAGTAATTGGCGTAGTGACCGTCTTTCTTAAGCAGTCCCCTCACTGCCAGGAGATAGACGGCCGCCCCGATTGCGAGGGAGATGGCGCTGCCCTTTAAGTTTTCAAGCGTAAACGGCTTAAAATGCATGATCCATCCGCTTCCCGTCATCAAAGCACCCAGGCGCTTCGTGATGAAGGGCTGTCCGAGCAGAGGACAAAGAAGCGATGAACCGACGATCGCCAGTGTACTTAAAGGATTCATGCACCTGCGGTTTTCATCGAAACTGCGCTGCCGTTCCTCATCAGCATTCTTCTCCGCGAAGATGCAGATAAAAAGCTTGAGCATATAGCAGAATGTCAGTCCGCCGCTGAAAAGGAAGATCCACTCCGCTGCCTTCAGCCAGCCGCTGACCGCATGGATATGATGGATGCCCTCCACGATTCCCTCATGGAGAAGCGTCTTGCTCAGGTAGCCGTTCATCAGCGGCACACCGCTGATCCCCAGTGCTCCGAGCGCAAACGCCAGCTTGAGCATACCTTTATTCCTTCCGAATCCCCGGATCTCGTCGAGTGTCAGCGTATGCAGGTTCATGACCACGACGCCCGCCGCCATGAACAGCGTCAGCTTGATCAGCGAATGATTGACCATATGGAGCATCAGGCCCGACATGGCAACTTCCGCTCCCTCTTCGCTCCCGGCAGCGCCAAGGAGGATCATCATCCCGATCCCGGTCAGGATAAACCCGATCTGCGACATGGACGAACAGGCCAGCGTCCGTTTCAGGTTCACGGAGAAGACGCCCAGCACCGCTCCGAGCACCATCGTGATGAGCCCGGCAGCCAGAACGATTCCGCCGAATACCGAATCACCGGTAAGCGCGGTAAGCGATGTCATCAGGATCCCATAGATACCAACCTTCGTCAGTACGCCAGAAAGCAGGGCCGAAGCCGGTGAAGGGGCAACGGGATGCGCTTTGGGAAGCCAGACGTGTACCGGGAACATGCCCGCCTTGGCACCGAAACCGAGCAGGATGCAAAGGCCCGCCGCACGGATGCGCGCTTTGTCGGGGCAGGCTGCGGCCGCCTCTTTCAGGTCCGCGAAGGAGAGCGTACCGGCCGTATCCGTCAGCAGCGCCAGGCCCATAAACAGGACCAGTCCTCCGATCACGGCAATGAACAGGTAGGTATAACCCGCACGGACGGCTTCCTTTGTCTGCTCATGAATGACCCAGGTAAAAGAGGTAAAGGACAGGATCTCAAAAAAGATGAATGAGGTCATCAGGTCCCCGGAGAGCATTACGCCCTCGGTCGCTCCAAGCGTCATCAGGACGAACAGCCAGTAACGGTTCAGCCCCTCTCTCTCATGACGGAAATATTCCGGGGCAAACAGCGTCGTCCCGGCCCACATCAGGGCCGTGACCACCGCATAAACCACCCTGAACCCGTCCGCCTTGAAAGACAGCCCGTACACGAGAAATCCCGGGTACTGCCAGGCGGCTCCGGCGTGATACCTGTATGCCGCAGCGACAGCCGCAGCCAGCTCAAGCAGCGTAAAGAGGATCACGAACCAGTCCCGGGCCTTTTCGTTTTTCAGACCGGTCATATACGAGATGAGTGCTCCCGCGAAAGGAGCAAAGACCAACAGTAATACCAGCATATCCCTTTTCCTTAACAGAAGAATTCAAGCATCGCGGTCATTGCGCATCATGATCAAAGTCCGGCGGCAATCTTTCCGATCATGTCCACCACCGGCCCCGGCCAGATGCCGAAGATCACATTGACCAGCGCAAAAAAGCCGATCGGCACAAGCATCAGGGCATGCGCCTTATGGGCGCTTCCGGGGTTTTCGTATTGATCCGTCCCGGCCATCGGGAAGAAAGCCCGGACGGTGATGCTGAGGGTGTAGATGGCGCACAGGAAAGCCGCGATCATCAGGGCGGCCGCTCCGATTGCTGCCAGCACGCTGCCCTCCTCAAACCCGGCCATCACAAGATGCCATTTGGAGATAAAACCGCACAGGCCCGGGATCCCGACCAGGGACAGGGCACTCACGGTATAGAGTATGAACGTGACAGGCATTCTCCGGCCTACCCCGTTCACTTCATATACATACTGTCTGCCGGTCACATGCATGAACGCGCCGGCGCACAGGAACAGAGTCATCTTGATCACGCTGTGGAACAGCATATGCAGCATTCCTGCCTCCAGGCCGTAGGGCGTCATCAGCAGGACGCCGAACAGCATGTAGGAAAGGTTGCTGATCGTGGAACAGGCGAGCCTTCGTTTGAAATGCCGTTCCCTGACAGCGAGGCAGGCTGCGAAGACCAGCGTAAAAATCACTGTTCCCAGGGCAATATCCAGGCAGACGGTCCCGGAAAGGAAATTCGCTCCGAAAATGTACCAGGTCAGCCGGATGATCGCAAACACGCCGGAATTGACCACCGCCACCGCATGAAGGAGCGCCGTCACCGGTGTGGGCGCCGCCGAAGCCGTCGGCAGCCAGCTGTGCAGCGGGAATACCGCCGCTTTGACACCAAAGCCGAAAAAGCCGAACAGAAATACTGCCTGCATGAGCCTGTGGTCATAGAGACCCCTGATGGAGCCGCCGTAGCTGAAGTTGCCGGCCACGCCATAGACAGAAGTCATCACCACGGCGAAGAAAGCCAGCGAAGCGCCGCCGATAGTATATGCCGCATATTTTCTGCCGGCATACATGCTCTCATGGTCAGCATAATACGAGACCAGCGGAATGGTCACCAGCGAGAGCATCTCATAGAAAACGTAGAGCGTGGTCATGTTCGAGGCAAAGGCAACACCGAGCGTTACACCGTAAGTCATGATATAAAAGGCAAAAAACATGTTCTTGCGGCTGGTCGGTTCCATATAATCGAACGCATAAAGCATCACGAACGGCCACATGATGCTGATCATCAGGGCAAACAGTCTGGCCGCCGAATCAGCCCTGAAGTCGATCGAAAACCCGCTCGTAAAACTGTAAAGCTCTACACTGTCCTGTCCCACCAGGAAAAGGGCTGCCCAGACAGCCAGGCTTGTCAGGCATACCACCCCCATCGCATAGAGGTTTCTTGTACGTCTCTGCTGCGGGTCCCACGGAATGAGGATAAATCCGCCCACGATCGGGATAAGGATCGGCACGATCAGAAAAAGAGGACTCAAAGCACCATCCCTCCTACGATTCCGGCCCCGAACAGGCCGGCAAGAAGCGCCGTGATGCACAGAGCGATCATGGCTCCGTCCATGAGAATACCGGGCTCTGCAAATGTTCCATCTCCCTCAAAGTCTTTGCCCGGGAAGAACGCATCCACGACTACCGGGAACAGGTATCCGGCTGTCAGCAAAGCTGAAATAAGCAGCACAACGGGAGCCAGCACCGTAAAGATGCCGGGCGCTCCGGTAAGGGCCGCCGCCGCGATCTTCCATTTGCTGACAAATCCGCCCATGGGCGGAATGCCGACCAGGGACAGGGCAGCGATCATGAAACACCACATGGTGACCGGGAGACGTTTCCCAATTCCTTTCAATTCCTCCACGCGGTGGGCATCCAGTACGACGATGAACACGCCGGCGCACAGGAACAGGCAGCCCTTCGCGCTCATATGACTGATCAGCTGCATGAGACCGCCCCTCAGCCCGTCCTCCGTCAGCAGCGAAAGGGCAAGCATGATATAGGAGATCTGGCTGATCGTAGAATAGGCGAGCCTCTTTTTGACGATCTTCTCGCGAAAGGCCATCGTCGAACCCATCAGGACGGTCAGCATGGCCAGGCACATCCAGGCCGTCTGGACCCATGTTTCCCTGATCAGGTCAGCGCCTACGCAATAATAGACCAGGCGGATGACCGCCACGATGCCGGCTTTGGCGATGATGCCCGAAAGCAGCGCCGATGCCGGCGCCGGGGCGATGGGATGGGCGGTTGGCAGCCAGCCGTGCATGGGATACATACCGGCCTTCGTCCCAAAGCCGATGATGCCGACAAACACGATCACCAGCAGCATCTGCTGATGAGCCGCGGCAAGTTCCGGGTCAAGGAAACCGCCCAGCGTAAATGCGGTCTGCCCTGCCGAGCAGTAATAGACATAGAACACCGCAAGCAGACCCATCAAAGCGCCCGCGATCGAATAGAACAGGTATTTGAGACCGGCAGCGACAGCTTCCTTCGTCATCTCATGCAGCACCAGGGGCACCGAGGATAAGGTCGCCAGCTCAAACGAGAAGTACAGGCTCACCAGGTCGGCGGACATGCACACAGCCATCATGGCACCCAGTGAAACAAAAAAGAAGGCGAAGAATACGCGCGGCCGTTCCTCATGCTTCATATAGGTGAACGCATAGAAACATGCAGCTGTATAGAGGATCAGAACCGCCGCCAGCGCAAACCTGCCGATATCATCAAGGCAGAACGCAATGACGGCCTTTTCTGTAAGACGGAAAAGTTCGATCCGTCCGCCGCCTGTCATCGCCAGCACCCCCAGGATGTCTGTCACCGCCATAACAAGTGCGCACAGCCCGTAATGTGTCTTTTCTCCTTTTACGGGAAGAACGCCTGTGAGGATCCCGGCAGCCACCGGGAACAAAAATGCGATCAGCTGTATCATTTTCTCTTCACCTCATTATTATCCAAACATTTGAAGTCCGCGTACGATCACGTCGATCACCACCCAGGAGAAAAGTCCCAGGAAGACATTGATCAGGCCCAGCACACCCATGGAAATGTTAAAACCAAGCCTGTGATGGGGCCGGATATCTTTCTCTTTCACCGTATGCCGCGGATCCGAATAGATCCTGATCAGCGTCCGGACAAAATAAATGGCATTCAGCAGGGAACTCAGCGCCAGCGCTGCCATCACCAGGATCAGCTTTACATTGCTGCCGGAAGCGACCGCCGCCAGACCAAACTGGATCTTGGAAGCGAAACCGGCGAACAGAGGAATGCCGATCATGGAGAAAGAACCTATCAGGAAGAACAGACCCGCATCCCTGTTCCTCAGAGCACTCGCCTGCAGTTCCCGAAACAGCAGGCTGTCGCCGGACACCTCCGCCAGGCGGGGCGTCGTCAGAAACAGGATCGATTTCGTAAAGGCATGAGCCAGGATATGGAACATCGCGGCTGTGTAGCCGGCTGTGCCTCCCAGGCCGATTCCCATGAAGATATATCCGATCTGGGCTGCCGATGAGAATGCGACCATACGGTTGATATTCTCTGCCCTCATCGCCTGGACGGAGCCGAAAATCATTCCTAAGATGCCGAGCACCAAAAGGACATCCTTGATCGGCATCTGCTCGAAGATCCCAATTCCGACTGCCCGGTAGAAGGTCTTGACCAGCAGAAGGATATACGCTTTCGAAACCAGCGATGATAGTATGCTGGCAGAAGTGGGCGTTGCCCAGCCGTAAGTATCCGGCATCCAGAAATGAAACGGGAAAAGGCCGCTTTTTATGCACAGGCCTGTCGTCAGCACACCGACGCTGACAGCCAGCACCATCAACAGGTGCGGGTCCTGCGCCATGACCTTGATCGTTTCCTGCATGGGCACCATCAGCAGATGACCGGTAAGAGCGTACAAAAGCACAACACCCAGAAGGAACAGCCCGGAGCCGAGCAGGTTCAGGATCATGTACCTCACGGCGGCCAGCGTAGTCCGCCCGATCTCACGCACGATCAGGATGCCGCAGCTGGTCAGGGTCAGAATCTCCAGGAAGACGTAGCCCGAAAACAGGTCATTCGTCCAGAGGATCGCCATCAGGGCCGCCGTCATCAGGTTGATCAGCGAATAATACAGATTGACCTTGCTCTCGTCCAGGTCCGTGTCGACGAACCGGTAGCCCGCAATCACCGAAACGAACATGATGACCATAAAAGCCACGGCCATCAGCGCTTCCAGCACACCTCCGCGGATCTCGTTGCCCCAGGGGGCCGGAAACTCACCCATCGGATAGGTGAAAGCTTCTCCGGTAACCATAGTGTAATACAAAACGCAGCCGCACAGGATGAGCACAAAGAGCTCATAAAAGATGGTATAAAACCTGGCCTTTCTTCCCTTCAGCACAAAACACAGCACCCCGGAAAACAGGCTCAGGATAATGGTCAGCAAAGGAAAATTTCTGATAACGTCCAATTATCTGTCCTCCATACTGTGTTTTGAAAGGACATAGATCTCATCCAGGTTGAGCGTATGATAGCGCTTATAGAGCCGGATGGTCAGCGACAGCATGATCGCCGTTACGGACACCGAAACGACGATGCCCGTCAGGACCAGTCCCGCCGGCACCGGATTGATATACTGCTCGGCGCTGGTCACGCCGTCAACAATGATCGGCGCTTTTCTGCCCTCAATGTAGCCCATGGACGCCAGAAAAAGGAAAACACCCGCATCCATGATATTCATCCCGATCAGTTTCTTGATCAGGTTCTTCTGGAACAGCAGCATCGTAAAACCGATCCCGAAAAGGATGATCGCTGCCGTCTCCTCATAATTGATCAACAGATTCTCAAACACCGCCGATACTTCCTCTCCTGAATAAACTATAAAAACCGAACATGGTGCAGGCCACCACAAACCCGACAGCGATATTCAGCGGCAGGATGAGGCCTCCGCTTAAGATGGCTCCGGGCACCCCCTTCGGGATATGGTTCTCCAGGTGGTTGGCACCCATAAAAAAGACATAGCCTTTTGCAAAAATATAGAAAGTCAGCGAGGCGAATGTGACAGCCATGGACATCTTCATGGTAAAGAACCGATCCGCTCTGTCAAATCCGAAGGCCGCCGCAAAAATGATCATGGCAGCGCCCATCACCGCGCCTCCCGAAAACCCGCCGCCGGGCGATATCTGCCCGTTCAGCAGAATGTAGATCCCGAAAACAAAAATACACGGCAGGATCACCAGGCCCACCTTCTGCATGATCGAGTCTTTTGACACATCAAAATAAGCATCCTGGCTGATCAGATAGTAATCCTCGAACCGGGAATTCATATTTTTCCGGTCTTTTAAGAGGAGGATCATCACACAGATCAGTGCCGTGAACAGAACGTGGGACTCACCGAGTGTATCGAAAGCTCTGTAGTCCAGGATCATCCCCGCCACGACGTTAACGGCGCCTGTCTCCTCCATCCCTTTCTCGATGTAGCGGTGCGAGACCTCTACAGCCCTTGGGTTTTCCTGACCATACCTTGGCAGATTGGCCACGGTAAACAAAAGCACTCCGATCAGGGCAATGCAGCTGATCACGGCGACCGCGTTGTAAAGCAGGTAGAAACCTTTCCTCTCCGCCTCGATCATTGCCTTCGAATACTCACTGCCGGCCAGGCGGTTGTAATCCTCGGCGTGTCTGTACTTATTCTCCTCATGGGATGCATCCGGTTCCAGGCTCCCGTCCATGATGTGTTCCATCACGTCGCAGTCTCCGTCCAGCCATCTGTAAAACCGGCTTTTCCAATCATTCAGGTTCATGACTGACCGCCTCCCTGCTTCGTGCCATCGTTCTCTTTACCGGGCGCTTCCTCCATTGTCTCCTCAGTCTCGCCGGCATCTTCCGCCTTGATCTTTTTCAGCGTCATCAGGAAAAGGGTTCCGCTGATACCCGCACCGACAGCCGCTTCCGTGATGGCCAGGTCCGGAGATTCGAGCGTCATCCATATGATGCACATGATCGAACTGTATGACATGAAAATGATCACCGCCTGCAGCAGGTTCTGGTTCAAATTCACCGCGATCGCGCATATGATCAGCAGAAGGAGCAGCATGACCTTTATCACCGTAGAAATCGTCATTTTATCTCCTCTTCATCCGTATCTTCGCTCATTCGGCGCCTCACATGCCGATACAGGTCCGGGTTGGTAAAATACTCGATCTGTATCAGGAAATGTGATGAGACCGGCGAAGTAAACCACATAAATACAATGATCAGGCACATCTTGACCTGCGGCAGCCCGAACCCCGTCGCCAGAACAAGCGACAGTGCCACCAGGAAGATGCCCAGGGTGTCGCCGATACCGGCCGCATGCAGGCGGTTCATGATAAACCCGAAACGGTTGGCACCCAGCACCGCTGCCGTAAAGCAGATCATCGCGCTGACCAGGCAGATGCAGCTGATGCCGAAGCGGATCCACTCTCCCGTCATAGCCCGTCACCGTCCTTTCCCGTCTTCTTCCCGGCAGGAAAGTCTTTATTTCTCACTTCATGCCCGAATTTCTCCCGCGTGCGCACCTTGGGAATATATGTCGCACTAAGGATCAGGACAGCGACAAAACTGATCATGGCATAAAGCAGCGCCACGTCGAGAAGGTAGCTCTCATCAAGTGCAAAGGTCAGGATACAGATACAGCTGATCACCATCGTCCCGATCATGTTGATCGACATGATACGATCGGTGACCCTGGGGCCGTAAACAGCCCGGATCAGCATGATCAGGATCAGTATGATAAACCAGACCAGCGCACCCATAAACAGAATATGGTAAGCATTTTCTACACTCATCTTCTTATTTCCTTAATATTCCGGCTCTCACCTGATCTTCTTCAGGAGCTTGACAAACGTCGATGTTTCCAATCCTTCGGCAAACCGCTCTTTCAGGCAGTGGATCACAAAGTGATCTCCCTCCTGGAAAAGGGTGATCGTTCCGGGCGTTAATGTGATCGAATTGGCCAGCAGTACATTCTGGAGCTGCGTCTTAAAACCCGAATGAAACTCAACGATCACCGGATCGGGTTCCTCGGCAGAAAAAACCATGCCGGCCATTGTGGCTGCAGAAAAAATGATCTGCCAGAGCAGATTGATCATGTACAGCAAAATGATCGGCAAATTCCTGAGCACCCGCAGGTCGGTCCCGGGCGTATACCCGATCACCCGATAGGCAAACAGGGTCACGGCCGTGGCGATGATCACCCCGAAGACCGCCAGTTCCGGTGTGATTCTCCCGTTTAAGATGATCCAGAGAAGGAAAAGAAACAGCCACATGGCAGATACCTCCGTTGATCATTTTTATTCAGTATTAGTATATTTTCCCACTCTGACAAGCTAAAGTCAACAAAAAAGAGCAGGGCGGCGGCCCTGCTCCATTTCTCATTATACAGTTTTATTTTCCGAACCCGGAAAGCGGAGTATACTCGGGTGTGATCGGCTGATTGAACCGGTCAAGGCGCTCATTCCAGTCTTCCTCGGAAAGCGGCTCTTTATCATCATCCCAATAGCCGACGAACCACGGTGCGTCGGGATCTTCAGAAGCGTCGTAGATGAACCTGGTCTGCAGGAACATCCGGGGGGCACAGAGAATATAGAAAGACATCTCGCTGTTAAAGGCACTTCCGGAAGCGGAAAGACGGATATAATCAGGTTTCTCCCCTCTGCCGCACAGGCTGTACATACTGCGTTCTCCACTGGTAAGAAGATGGTACGGTTCTCCGCTCACATTGATATACATATCATATACGGAAGGATCTTCCAGACTTCCCAGAATCAGCTCCTTATAGCCGTCCGAGTCCATATCCGTGAAGGCATATCCGAGTTTGTCGAGGGGATCACCCTCCAGGTCATAAGTGTACGCGTAAACATCAGAAAAGTCCATCTCGATCAGCTTGTCCCTGTCGGTCCGGTCATTGATCGCCGCGATGATTTTTTCCAGAACGGGGTCATATACCGAAGTCGTATCCATTTCGTCAGACGGGGTGAATGCCCCTCCTTCCGTGCAGGTGATATTTTTCTCAACCTCGTCCATGGCTTCGCTGACCTGGTGGTAGGTACTGTCTTCGATTCTCGGATCATACTCCACATCCGTCGGATAATTCACTACCACGTTCCATACCGTTCCGTCATCGAGAGTGATCACACCCAGATGCTTGAAATCAGGCATAATAACATATTCAGAGGGATCTTTAAAGAGCATGAACGCTTCCACGTAGCCGCCCCATCCGGTTTCCCGCGCTTTCTTGTCGCAGATCTCGATTTCATCATCCTCGACGGTAATGTCACACAGCTCGTCGATCTCATCCGGCACGGTGATGGTCATCGGTCCGGCGGTATATTCCTTTGCCTGTACGGCGGAAGCTCCCGCTGCCATAACTGCGAGCCCTGTCAAGAGTGCTGCTGTTGTCAGGTATCTTTTCAGATTTTTCATTTTGTCATCCTCCACTTCTGTCCTTATCCTTCCACAGGTTCATTGTCTTCCCGGTGTATGAACTGATTATACATCACACCGCACCTGTGCGTGTTGATTTTTTCCTTAACGAACGGTAAAATATTCTTATGAAACAGGTACTTTGGGCTTTTATTTTCTGAAAAAGGAGGAACGGTATGGCCGATTTCTACAACATCTGCCTGGACATTGGCGGCACTAAGGTCCTCGGTGCGATCTTCGATAAAAACGACAAGATCATCTACCGGCTCAAGAAGAAGACGAAAGAAGGCGGCGACAACTCCGACAGCGTCGAGAAAGTGATCATCAGTGTCGTAGAAGAGATGATCAACGAATCCGGCATCAACAAAAAAGACGTTCGTGCGATCGGCGTCGGCGCTCCCGGCGTAGTCGACTCGGGAAAAGGCGTTGTTTTGTTTTCCCCGAATCTGCCCTGGCGAAATTACGATATTAAAACCCCCATCGAAAAGAAATTCGGCGTTCCTTTCATGATCGGCAACGATGTGAACGTCGGCGTGCTCGGCGAGTACAAATACGGCGCCGCACGCGGATTTAAAAACGTGGTCGGCTTCTTTGTAGGCACCGGAATGGGCGGCGGCCTCATCCTGAACGGAAAGCTTTTCACCGGCAACGAATTCAAAGCAGCTGAGTACGGTCACATGATCCTCGATCCGGAAGGCCCGCTCTGCAACTGCGGCCAGAGAGGCTGCCTGGAAGCCTTCTCCAGCAAGAAAGGCATGTCTGCCTACATCCTTCAGCAGGCCGGCAGAGGCCGGAAGACCATGCTTGAGGAAAACATTGAAAACGGCGTATTCAAGAGCAAAGCCCTGAAGAAAGCTCTGGCTGCTAACGATGAAGTCACCGTTGAAGCAGTAGACCGTGCCTGCCATTACCTGGCCGTTGCCACCGGCAACATGATCAACACGATCAGCCCGGACGTGGTCATCTACGGCGGCGGTGTGATCGAAGCCGTCGGCGACATCTTCCTCAAGAAGATCCTCAAAGAAGTAGACAAATACTGCATGCCGTCCATCCGGCCGACCGTCAAGCTCAAGACAGCCGAGCTGGGAGATGACTCCGTGATCTACGGGGCGCTGTCCATGATCAAATAATGACAGGGGATACTCCTCTTTAAGGAAGTAAATGAAAAAGATATCATCCTGTTCCACGGGGCCCGCTGGCGCTCTGACCGAAGCGCAGCGGTACTAAGGCTTGGGCTGAAGCCCTCGCCAAGTACCGGCGCTTCGCTAGGTCCCCTTTGGAACAGGATGATATCTTTTTCTTTTCTTTTACTCAAAAAGGAGAGTCCCCAGTACAGCGAAAGACTGACACAGAACCGTCAATCCATTTCCAACGCCCGCACACCCCAGCCTTCTCCGCCCACTCCCGCAGCTGCCTCGGGGAGTCGCGCGCATCGCGCACGGAAATAGACGGTTCTGTGCTATCCGGCGATGACAAGGGGACACGCCTCAGGTAAAGACACGGGATAACAACATAAAAGAAATTCAAAAAGGATCTTCAGCCTATGCAGCCGCTGCAGAAAATGCGAGCATAGCGACGCATTCGGAGCTCTGTCTGAGCACACGTCAGTGTGCGAGTTAGCGAAGAATGCGTCAGATAGGCGGCGCAGCATTTTCAAATGCGGCAAATAGCTGAAGATCCTTTGAATTTCTTTTATGTTGTAACCCAATCTCTATTCTGAGGAGTGTCCCCTGTCAGAATTATCTCTTAACGCGCGCCCCGGCTCCGCTCATGATAGCTTCCACCTCTGCGCAGCTTGCCATGGTGGTATCACCGGGTGTGGTCATCGCGAGTGCGCCGTGAGCAGCACCGTAGTTGACGGCTTTTTCCGGATCACCGGTGGTCATCAGGCCGTACACGAGTCCGGATGCGAAAGAGTCGCCGCCGCCGACACGGTCAAGAATCTCCAGGCCCTTATAATCGCTGGCCTTGTAGATCTCGCCGTCTGCCCAGCACAGGGCGCTCCAGTCGTTGACCGTAGCTGTTTTGACGGTACGCAGTGTAGTGGCGACCACCTTGAAGTTGGGATAGGTCTGAGCGGCAGTATTGATCATCTTGCGGTAGCCGTCAAGGTTCAGCTCTTTGAGGTTCTCGTCGTTGCCTTCCACTTCGAAGCCGAGGCAGGCCGTGAAGTCTTCTTCGTTGCCGATCATGACATCGACATACTTGGCGATCTCTTTGTTGACTTCCTGAGCCTTTTCCTTACCGCCGATCGCACTCCACATGGAGGGACGGTAGTTAAGGTCATAAGAGACAACGGTTCCATATTTCTTTGCGGTCTTGATGACTTCGATGACGGTCTCGCAGGACTGCTCGGACAAAGCGGCATAGATCCCGCCGGTGTGGAGCCAGCGGACGCCGAGCTCACCAAACAGGTATTCCAGGTCAAAGTCTTCGGGTCTTGCTTTGGAGATAGCCGTATTTGCACGGTCAGAACAGCCGATGGCACCGCGGATGCCGAAGCCGCGCTCCGTGAAGTTGAGTCCGTTGCGGCAGACCCTGCCCATACCGTCTGTCTTCATCCATTTGATGAAAGAAGTGTCAACGCCCCCCTGGAGAATAAAGTCCTCCATCAGCTTTCCGACCTCATTGTCAGCGAACGCGGTGAGCACGGCGCTGCGCATGCCGAAACATCTGCGAAGGCCCCTGACCACATTATACTCTCCGCCGCCTTCCCAGGCACGGAATGAACGGGCTGTCCGGATCCTTCCCTCACCGGGATCGAGACGGAGCATTACTTCACCAAGACTGACTGCATCATAACGGCACTCGGCCGCGCTTTTGACTTTAAGATCCATATCCATTCCTTTCTGCGGACGAAAGCCCGCCGTCTTCTGCTCCGGCTCAGCCGCGGATCTCCTTTACGATATCAGCTGCTTCACGAACCATGTCTTTGATCTTGTCGAACTCTCCCGCCGCGATCAGATCTTTCTTGACCATCCAGCTGCCGCCGCAGGCAACGATCCTGTTGTAGCCCAGATATTCACGGACGTTGGAAGCGCTGATTCCTCCGGTGGGCATGAATGTCACATCCACATAAGGAGCCGCGATCGCCTTGATCATCTTCAGGCCGCCCGCCGGCTCTGCCGGGAAGAATTTGACGGTCTTCAGACCAAGTTCCAGTGCTGCTTCGATCTCGGTCGGTGTCTGGATACCGGGAGTGATGGGAATGTTCTTTTCCTGGCAGTATTTCACGATCTTCGGATTGAGTCCGGGGCTGACGATGAACTTTGCGCCGGCAGCCACGGCACGGTCAACCTGCTCGGTGGTCAGTACAGTGCCTGCACCAACCAGCATATCCGGGAATTCTTTGCTCATGATGCGGATCGCTTCTTCAGCGGCCGCCGTTCTGAATG
Source organism: Porcincola sp. (assembly GCA_045118075.1). Classification (GTDB taxonomy): domain Bacteria; phylum Bacillota; class Clostridia; order Lachnospirales; family Lachnospiraceae; genus Merdiplasma. Next base: position 32,131 of record JBGUOI010000155.1, read on the forward strand.
TGACCTCTGCGCACGGAAGTCCGCCCTCGCAAAGAGCTTCACCCAGTGCCTTTGCATCTTTCGCATCATCCAGCACAACTACAGGGATAATGCCGATCTTACTGAACTGTTCAAAAATGTTGCTCATAGTAACCCTCCCTCAGATGATCCTGATCTGCTGATACCGTTTTTTCCGCTGTTTCTCTTTGTTTCCTAATCCCATTATACATCTTGTATACTAGGATGCAAGTCAGAAAACTGACCAAATTTTCCGTATTATTTTGTATAGTTTTTTCTCAGATCTCTTCATACTGCCGTGTGTACAGGCTGTAATAGTACCCTCTCTTCTCCAGCAGCTGCTGATGTGTCCCCTGCTCGATGATCTTACCGTCCTGTACGACCAGAATCAGATCCGCGTCCACGATCGTGGAAAGGCGGTGAGCGACCACAAAGGAAGTCCTTCCCTCCGTCACCACACGGATGGCATTCTGGATAGCCTTCTCTGTCAGGGTATCGATCGAAGAGGTCGCCTCGTCAAGGATGAGAAGTTTCGGATCGGCCAGCAGGGCCCTTGCAAATGAGAGCAGCTGCTTCTCTCCGGTGGAGAGCTGGCTTCCGCCCTCTCCCACAACTCCGTCAAGGCCTTTGATGATCTCCTCATCAGTCACTTCATCCTGATCTGACCAGGTCTTTGCACTGCCTGCCTCCGCGCCGAGTCTGGCCACCACGCCGGCGGCAGATACCATACGAAGCGAGCGGATGATCTCTTCATCAGATGCCTCCGGCCGCCCGTACCTTAAGTTTTCGCGCACCGTTCCGGAAAACAGGTGCGGCGTCTGCAGCACATAGCCCAGATTGCTGTGAAGCCAAAGCTGGGAACGCTCTCTCACATTCCGCCCGTCGATCAGAATCTCGCCCTCAGTCGGCTCGTAAAAGCGGCATACCAGATTGATCAGCGTGGATTTTCCCGCGCCTGTCTCGCCGACGATGGCAATGTTCATGCCATGCGGCACCTTCAGGCAAAAATGCTCCATCACATACTCATCCCCGTCGGGGTAGCGGAAGGAAACATCCTTAAATTCGATGTCGCCTTTGATCGGCTCCCAGTTTTCATACTTCGGGGCAAAGCTGTCCCCGTAGCGGCTGATCACCTCGGGCGTATCCGAGACATCGGAAGGCTCCGCGATCAGCTTGGTAAAACGCTCAATGTTTACCTGGATGCTGATAAAGGCTGCGATATTCTGGATAATAAACTGCAGCGGTTCGATCATACCCACCGCATAGGAAAGGAACACCGACAGGGTCCCGATCCGGATGATCCCTTCTCTGGTCAGGGCACCGCCGCGCCAGAGCACGAGGGCCAGCGCAAAGGAAGACATCATGGTCACCAGCGACAGGAGCATGGCGGAGTAACGTACGGTGCGCACCGATTCGGCGCGCATCTTTTCCGTATCCTCCTCAAACTCGCGCTGCATCCGGTCTTCGATATTCAAAAGTTTGATGGATCTGGCGCCGATGATCCCTTCATTGAGGTCACCGGTGATCACGGAATTGAGTTCCCTTACCCGGTGGTTCAGCTTTACCAGCACCGGCTGGAACAGGGAGATGATCACGGCGGCAAGCACCATCAGCGCAATGATCAGTATCCCCAAACGCCACTGGACGATCAGCATGACGACGATCGCAAAAATCAGGTAGGACCCGTTCCAGATACAGTCCATCAGGCGCCATGAGACAGCCATTCCGATCTTGCCGGTATCGCTCATGACCCTGGCGTGGATATAGCCGACGCTGTTCTGGTTGAAATAAGAAAAAGACAATGTCTGCAGGTGAGCAAATGCCGCATTCCGCAGGTCATGGTTCATGGTCACTTCCATACTGCCCGAATCCACGAGACTCACGTAGCTCATGACGGACTGAACGGCGAGTACGCCGATGTAGAGTGCGATCAGCACCGGCAGCCCCTCGAGCGTACTGTTTGCCACGTTATGGTTGAGAATATACCGGTTGAACAGCGGGAAAAGCGCATCGATCAGGCTGACGAGCAGTCCGAAAGTCACCATCCTTATCATCTTTTTCCGGTAGGGCTTCAGATAGGGGATGATCTTCGGCAGTCCGAAAAGCGGAAGGATGACCGTTTTTTCTTTGTCCCGGTTCATGCTCCTCCCTCCTTTCCGGCGCTCTGCAGATCATAGATCTTCCGGTAAACGCCGTCGAGCGTAAGCAGTTCATCGTGAGTTCCGCTCTCGATGACGCGGCCCTGCTCCATAAGGAAGATCCGGTCCGCATGCATCAGGGTGGTGATCCGGTGAGCGATGAGAATGACCGTCGCATCGCCTGTTTCCCGCTCCAACGCCCTGCGGATCCGGGCATCCGTCTCAGCGTCCACCGCGGAGAGCGAATCGTCGAAGATCATGATCGGGCATTCTCTGATGAGCATCTGCGCGATCGCCGTGCGCTGCTTCTGTCCGCCCGAAAGCGTCACGCCGCGCTCGCCTACGAATGTATCAAAGCCGGCCCCGAAGCGGTCGACCGTCTCGATCAGGTCGGCTGTCCCCGAAGCTCTTCTTACCATGTCCATGCCGGCTCCCGGAGCAGCCACCGAGATATTCTCCGCCAGGGAGCGTGAGAACAGATAGGGCTCCTGCAGGACCATGCCGATCTTTGAGCGCAGATAAGGTGTGCTGATCGACCGGATATCCGTGCCGCCGATGGTGATCCTTCCCTGATCCTGCTCAAGCGGATAGAGTTTCTCAAGCAGATACATGAGCGTGGATTTGCCTGATCCGGTCGTACCGAGAATTCCGACAGTGGATCCGGCTTTGATGGACATAGACACATCATGGAGTGCCTCGGTGGTCCCGCCGCTGTAAGAGAAGGATACGTTCTCAAAGCAGATATCCCCGTCCATGGGCGGCTTAATGACGCCCTCCGGGTCCTTCTCTTCCTCAGTATTCATGATATAGCGAAGCCTGTCCAGTGAGATCCCGGCTTTGCTCATCTCGGAGATCACCCTTCCAAGCGAGCGCACCGGCCACGTCAGCATAGCGTTGTAGGAGACAAATGCGATCATCTGTCCGGGGGTGATATCACCGCGGACACAGAAAACGGCGCCGACAATATTGACAAGAAGGTACTGGAGACCGGTCATCACATCGCCGGTGACCCAGTTGGCCGACATGATCTTAAAAAGATGGACCCAGTATCCCGTGTAATTACGGTTCTGCGTTTCAAAACGCTGCCGTTCGTACGCTTCGCGCCCGAAAGCGCGCACGACTCTGACACCTGTCAGGTTTTCCTGCGCCATTGCAGAGAGGATACCCTCTTCCACATCTGCTTTTTCGAAAGCCGGTCCGATCCTGGTATAAAAGAACAGGGAATAGCCGATGACTACCGGAATGAATACGGAAGCGATCAGGGTCATCCGCGGGCTGATTCCGGCCATGAAACTGACTGCCAGGATGATCAGGACGATCACCCTTACAAGAGAAGTGAGCTGTTCGGATACAAATTCCTTAACGTTCTCTACATCCGAAGTACACCGCTGAATGATGTCCCCGGTGCTGTTCTCACCATGCCAGGCATAGGGCAGGTGTTCGATCTTTTCATAGAGCCTGTCGCGCATCTGTTTGATAAACCGCTGCGCGCCTGCTTCATTAATGCACCTTGACAGATAGCGGAAGATGCCGCCGGCCAGCGCCAGAGCGCAGACGATCAGTGCGATCAGCCAGGGCTTTTCCTTAAGGAGCGATAGACCACCGTCCGTCAGCCATCTGCCCGCTCCCCCCGCGATCCGGGGAGCTTTGTCGCCGATGATGCTGTCTACCGTAAAACTGATCACCCGGGGAAGCATCATATCCAGGAACGAGGTGACCGCGGAAAAAATCATGCTCAGCACGAAAAGGCCGATGCTTCCTTTCAGAAAAAAGAAGATCAGCCTCACCGGTGTTGGAAATTGTCCTTTATTATCCGTTCTGTTCATGGTCCTTTCCCGTATTTTTGGTCAGAATGTTAAAACCGATTTTAATGATCGCGACCCCGAAAGCGATCGCAGCCATCCCCGGCCCGGGCACAAACAGCATAAAAACCCCCGCTGCCGCAGCCAGGATCCCCGCCAGCAGGATAGGAATCCCGAAGAAAGCGGGAAGACCGAAGCCGTACATTTTCTTTTCCATCCGCCTGATCTGTTTTCTGACAAGTTCTACGAGCAGAATCACTTGATCAACAGCGAAATTCAATAGTTTTTTCATTCAAGCCCCTCGTCCGGAATCAATAATGTAACTTCTAAGATATAGAAGAATACCGCATCGGTCAAGACCGGAGATAACAATAGACGGCCCGGTGCCACGGGTGACACAAGGCCGTCTCCTGTCAACTGTTGATCATCTGTTTATCCCAGATATTTCACCAGTGTCGCACGCACAGCGCCGGGGCCTGCCAGTTCTTCGACCAGATAGGCCTCGATCTTGTCTCCGATACCGGCCTCATAGAGGTCGCTTCCGAAGATATTGGCATTGCGCAGCACACTCTCGACCTTCGCATGGACCGCCTCAGCGCCGTCGCCCAGCTTCAGGCCTTCGAGTGCTTTCGTCAGCTCATCGAGCATCGGATCCGAAGACCGCTCAAAAGCGCTGCCCTCGTCATCCACGCCGATCAGGTAACGAAGCCATCCTGCCAGTGCCAGCGGGATCGCATCCAGCTTGGCAGCCGTTCCGTCCCGGTTCACATAGGACTTGATCGTCTCCCCGTAACGGATGCCCACCTTCTGGGAAGTATCCGTAGCGATACGCTGTGGAGTGTCCGGCATGAACGGATTCGGGATGCGTACATTGATAACTTCATCCACGAATGCCTGCGGGGAAAGGATGCCCGGGTCAGTAACCACCGGCATGCCTTCTACCGGTCCGATTCGACGGACCAGCTCTTTCAGCTGCGGGTCCTTCATCTCGTCCGCGATCAGGTCATAACCAAGCACGCAGCCGTATACGGCCAGCGCGGTGTGAAGCGGATTGAGGCAGGTGGTGACTTTCATACGCTCTACCTGATTGACGGTATCGCGGTCGGTCATGTAGACGCCTGCTTTTTCAAGGGCCGGGCGGCCGTTCGGGAACTTATCCTCGATGACCAGATACTGCGGACCCTCCGCGTTGACGAAGGGAGCGATGTAGGTCTTCTTCGAGGTGATCACCGGAGCCATATCCTCGATACCGAGTTTCTCCAGCTCCGCCTGCACTGACTCTGCCGGTCTGGGAGTGATCTTGTCGATCATAGACCACGGAAACGCGATCTTTGACTCATCATTCAGGTAGGAGACAAACTCCTGCGGGACCTTTCCGGCATCCGCCCAGGCTTTTGCGACAGCCACGATGGAGGACATCAGCTTTTCGCCGTTGTGCGAGCAGTTGTCCATGGACACGACAGCCATCGGATATTCACCGGCTTTGAAACGCTCGAACAGAAGCGCTGTCACGATGGACATGGCACTGTTGTAGGCAGGCGCCTGCGTCTCATCGGCAGGACCGGCTTCGAGGTCGGCTTTCACGAACGGGAACAGGTTTCCGTCAGAGCCGCTGAGCGCATAGCCCTTTTCCGTGATCGTGAAGGAGCACATCTGGAGACCCGGATCGATGAAGATCTGCCTCAGACGGCGCCAGGTCTCACCAATGCCCGTCTGCGCCTTGATCGCCTCCGTAAGGGAGCCGATCACCTGCTTTTCGGTGTTTCCGTCACTCTTGAGCGTCACGCCGAGCACCAGGTTGTCATACGGATCGTAGATCTTGTCCACCACATCGAAGTCAAAAGTCTCCACACAGGTAATGCCCTTGCCTGTCTCGCCCTCTTCGATCAGCTTGTCAGCAATGCCGCCAATGAAGATGCGGAAGATATTGCCGATTCCGAAATGGACCCAGACCGGGGCCTGCTTCGTTTCCAGGCTCACCTTCTCGATATCATATGCCGGAAGCTTGACACCGGCCGCTTCCCAGGCCTTTTTATCTTTCAGTCCTTCCAGTGTAAGTTTCATGTTATTGCTCCTCTTTCTTTCAGCCTCTTTTCGCGTTCTTCTCGATGGCTTCCCACAGGCCCTGGATGTAAGTCGCGCCGAGGGCACGGTCGTACAGGCCGTAACCGGGCATTGCCTTCTCACCCCAGATCATGCGGCCGTGGTCAGGACGGATCGGTCCGTCAAACCCGGTCTCGTAGAGCGCTCTCACGATCTCATACATGTCGAAGTTGCCGTCCGCGGAGATGTGGCAGGCTTCCTCAAAGTCATAATTCTCCCTGGAAGTATCGTTAAAGTGCAGGTTCCTGACATGGGCAAAATGGATGCGGCCTTCCAGCACACGGATCATGTGCGGCAGATCGTTCTCCAGATTGGTCCCGTAGGAACCGGAGCAGAAAGTGACGCCGTTGTGAACATCATCCACCGCTTTCATCAGGCGCAGGATATTCTCCTCGGAGTTGATGATGCGGGTCAGTCCGAATACGCTCCATGCAGGATCATCCGGATGGATGGCCATCTTGATGTCATACTTGCTGCAGACCGGCATGATGGCTTTCAGGAAATAGACCAGGTTCTGGAACAGCTTCTCTCCGTCCGTGTCCTTGTACATCTCGAACAGTTCCTGGACTTTGGCCATACGCTCCGGTTCCCAGCCGGGAAGAACGGTTCCGCCGGACATTTTATCCATCGAAGCTGCCAGGTCATTGGCATCGATCGCGTCGATCGCTTTCTGGTTGTAGGCAAGCACGGTGGAGCCGTCCGCCCTGACCCTGGCAAGCTCGGTCCTGGTCCAGTCGAACACGGGCATGAAGTTGTAGCAGACCATATGAATGTCTTCCTTGCCCAGGTTCTCCAGCGTCTGGATATAATTGTCGATATAGAGGTCTCTGTCCTTGTCCGCGACCTTGATGGAATCGCAGACGTTGACGCTTTCAATACCGGAAAGGTTCAGGCCGGCATCCTCGATCTCTTTTTTCAGAGCCTTGATCTCTTCCGGCTTCCACACCTCACCGGGTGTTGTGTCATACAGGGTGGAGATCACGCCGGTGACACCGGGCACCTGCCTGATCTGCTGCAGCGTGACGGTATCATATTTGGATCCGTACCAGCGCATTGTCATTTCCATAAATCAAATTCCCCCTTTCACGTGACCGAAAGAATCAGTCATCAAAGGTCAGTACGATCTTGCGGATCGACGGATCTCTTGTCTCATTGAAATCAAATGCCTTCTGGGCATCCAGGAAGTGGAAGGTATGGGAGACCTTGTGGTCCAGGTCGACCTTCCCGGCCTTCACCAGGTCGATGGCTTCCTGGAACTTCCTGTTCTGGAGCCTCGAACCGCGGATATCCAGTTCCTTCGAAGTGATGCCGAAATTGGTCACCTCGGTGGGTGTCACGGAAAAGCCCATGGTGATCACGCGGCTGGCGTTGCCGGCGATCCTGATCAGTGTTCCCAGAGAGTCTTTCGTGCAGGCACAGTCGATCGAAAGAGTCGGACCGTAAGCATCCGTCGTATACTCTTTGACCTTTTCCGCAAGATCTTCCTTCAGGAGGTTGATGGCATGGTGTGCGCCGGCAGCAAGGGCTTCTTCCAGTTTCTCATCCACGATATCCGCCACGATGATCTTTGCCCCGGAAAGCTTCGCGATGCTGAGCATGCGCGATCCGAGCGCGCCCATTCCCATGATCAGGACTTCGTCGTCGGGCTGGATCTGTGCTCTGGAGCAGGCCTGGATGGCGATCGTCGTCGGCTCGATCAGGACAGCATCCTCATAGCGCAGATTGTCCGGAAGCAGGTAGCAGTCCTTGTCCGGGACCGCGATAAACTCGCGGAATCCGCCGTCGATGTGGACGCCGCGCACCGCCAGGTGCTGGCAGACATTGGGGCGTCCGATCCGGCATGCATAGCAGTGTCCGCACGCAGTCACCTGGTCGATGATGACCCGGTCACCCACCTTCACTTTCGTTGCACCGGGGCCGGTCTCCACCACTTCACCGACCATTTCATGTCCGATGACTCTCGGATAGGTGGCAGCGGCATTCGCTCCGTGGTAGATGCCGACATCGGAACCGCAGATGCCTGCGGCTTTCATTTTGACCAGCACATTGTTCTTCTCATCGATCACGGGTTTTTCCATCTCGATGATCTTCAGTTCTTCAGGCTTTACGATCTGAATTCCTCTTATCTTAGCCATTGATCTATCCTTTCATTCTGATAAGCGATGAAATGTAAACGGTCGGCAGGGTGCATCAGCCCCCTGTGAACAGCCTCATGACGCCGACTGAAACGGCAGGCACATAGGTGACCAGCGCCAGCACCGTGAAATTAGAAAGCAGGAACGGTCCGAGCGCCTTCACGTTCTCAGACAGTTTATTGCCTCCTATGGCTGTCGCCGCGAACAGGCAGACACCGACCGGCGGTGTGCAGAGACCGAGAACCAGGTTCATGACCACGATCAGGCCGAACTGAATCGGATCCACGTTAACGGACTGCGCTACCTGCAGCAGCACCGGGAACAGGATCAGCAGCGCTGCGATCGTCTCCATGAACATTCCCACGAAGATCAGGAACAGGTTGATCAGCAGCAGGATGATGAATTTGTTGGTCGTCAGGCGAAGCATTCCGTCAGCGATCATGTTCGGGATACGCTCCTTGGTCAGGATGTAGGCGAACACGTTCGCGAATGCGACCAGACCCATGATGGCGGCTGCGCTTGAAAGCGTCTGCTTTAAGCAGCTGTAGAAAGATTTCAGGTTCAGTTTCTTATAGATAAAGAAGCTGACGATGGTGCCGTAAGCCACGCAGACGATCGATGCCTCGGTGGGGGTCATCACGCCGCCCATGATGCCGAACAGAATGATGGCTGTCATAATGATAGCCCAGATCGCCTCTTTTCCGGCATGGAAGATCTCTTTGGCTGAGAGCATCCGGTCACGCTTGGGATAGTTTTTTCTTTTTGCCTGAATGTAGCAGACCAGGCACATGCCGCCGCCCATCAGGATGCCCGGGAAGATACCGGCCATGAACATCTTGGAAACGGAAAGACCGGTCATGGTCGCCGCGATGATCATCGGGACAGAGGGCGGAATGATCGGGCCCATGCAGGAGCTCGAAGCAGTGACCGCCACAGAGAAGGGAACATCATATCCCTGGTTGACCATCATCGGGATCTCGATGCCGCCCAGAGCCACGGTATCGGCAAGAGCCGTGCCGGAGATACCGGCGAACACCATGGAAGCGAGGATATTGGCATAAGCCAGGCCGCCGCTTAAGTGGCCTACCAGCGCATCCGCAAACTCAAGGAGCTTGTCGGAGATGCCGCCCTGGTTCATCAGGTTGCCGGCCAGTGTAAAGCCGGGGATGCAAAGCAGGGTAAAAGAGTCCATGCCGGCGAAGAAACGCTGGGCAAACTGGACGATGGGCATGCCCGTTCCCACGAAATAGATGCAGGAGGCGATACCAAGACTGAACGCAACCGGTACACCGACAGCCAGGCAAACCACGAATGAGATAAATAATACGGATACCATAGATCAGCCCACCTCCTTCTGGATTTCTTCAACTTCTTTCTGCCATTCGGGGCCTTCGTCGGAATTGTCATTCCAGGCCTGGATCATCTGGATGATCCGCATGACAAGGCTGATGCTCATAAAGGAAAACATCAGGACCTGGGAGAAGTAGACGACCTGCATCGGCAGCTGCATGGCCGTGGAGACCATCCTGAACTTGATGAATGCAAGTCCGGGAACCGCTTTAAACAGGATAAAGAGGCTTAAAACCAGCATAGCGACCGTCACCAGCAGACGGATGGCTTTGTTGACTTTATGCAGTCCCTTTGATTCAAGAAAGTCTTTAAGAAACTCAACAAAAACAAATTCATCCTTTAAGATCGCCACGCCGCAGCCGAAGGCGACCATGTAGATAAAGGTATAACGTGCGGCTTCCTCAGTCCAGGACGGAGCGGAGGGAAGCAGGTTGCGGCTGATGATCTGGATCAGCACGCAGATACAGAAAGCCAGGTAGAACACACAGCCGAACGCGCAGAGGATTTCTGTATAGACCTTTACAAACTTGTCAAATCCCTTCTTCATCGTTATCTCCTCTTCCAAAAGAGCCAACGGCTGACAAAAAGCCGCTGGCTCCTGATACCTGTTTGGTTTATGTCAATTATTTAGCGGGATTAGCTGCTTCGATCTCTTCGTAGAGTTCTTTCTGGCTGTCGGTCAGGATCGGAAGAACGCCGGCGATCATAGCCTCAGCGAACTCATTCTGGTCAACATCGATAAACTCCATGCCTTCCTCCTGAAGCTGCTGCTCGAAAGCTTTTTCATTCTCAAGGAACAGCTCATGCTCTACTTCCTGGGCATGCTTTCCGCCGTCAAGAACGACCTGCTGCAGATCCTCGGGAAGAGCCTCGAACTGAGCCTTGCCCATTGCGATGTAGACCCATGCACGAAGGTGAGCGGTCTTGATGAGGTAATCCTGGACCTCATAGAAGCTCTGGTTCTGGATCATGGCATAGGGATTCTCCTGAGCCTCGATGGTGCCCTGCTGCAGAGAGGTGAATACTTCGTTCAGTGCCATGGGGGTGGGCTTTGCGCCGATAGCTTCGAAAGCGGCCACGGTCATGGGAGACTGCGGAGTACGGATAAGCAGGTTCTGGCAGTCAGCAACAGACTCGATCTTCTTGTTGGAAGTGATGTAACGCGGGCCTCTGGTGAAGTAGCCGAGAACTTTCATGCCGGCTTTGTCCATCAGGTCTTCGAATTTCTTTCCTACTTCGCCTTCCAGAACGGCTTCCATATGCTCATCGGACTGGATCAGGTACGGCATACCGATCATGCCCAGGTCCGGCTCGTATGTCTGCATGGACTCACCGGTGAAGGTAACATCACATCCGGACTGCATAAGGATGGATGTCAGCATGTCGACCTCAGAACCAAGCTGAGAGTTGGGGTAAACTTCGACTTCGATGCGGCCGTCGGAATTCTCTTCCACGTACTCTTCAAATGCCAGAGCTGCCTGGTGCCAGGAGTCATTCTCTGCATTGATGTGGCCGACAGAGATCGTGTAATCTGCTGCGTTTGCGGCAACTGCCAGTGCCAGTGTCATGGCTGCGGTAACCGCTGCCGTCATCAGTTTTCTTGTCATGGTTCATTTCCTCCTTATAATGAATAACAACATACTACATCCACCTTGAATGTACACTTACATGCTAACATGTTAGTTGATCTCCGTCAATCTGACATAATGACACAAATATGAGTGCCTTTTTTATCCATATTTACTTAAAGGATTTCCCTGCCTCCTTACAGTCTTTGTATGATCAGGCCATTCTCCTCTTCTTTCTTGAAATAATCGGGAAAATGAGCGATCATCTTATCCTTTTCATATCTGATCTTACGCAGGTGATGGGCAAGCTCTTCCCTTGCCCCGGTAAGGTCACCTTTCTCAATGCATGAGATCATCCGCTCATGCTGCGAGATCGCCTCTCCCATAATATCCTCGACCCGGACCGAAAGAATGCGGAACCGGCAGTCATGTCCGTTCACACTCTGGAGCGTATCCCAGGCAAGCTCCTGCCCGGCCGCCACAAACAGTTCCCGGTGCATCAGGTTGTCCAGCCGGATCAGTTCTACGCTGTCTTTCGCCTTCATACATTCTTTCTGTTTCCGGATCAGGTCTTTCATCACCTCCACATTTTTCGGGGTGCACTTTTCCAGAAACGGATCGATGACCGCCAGCTCGAGACTCTCCCGGATAAAGCGCTCCTGAAGCACACGGTTTAAGTCGATGCGCGAAACAATGGTCTCTTTCTGGGGAACGATATCGACCAGGCTTTCTTTCTGCAGCCGGATGAACGCTTCACGGACCGGCGTGCGGCTCACATTCAGCCTGTTTGCCATTTCCTGGGTGCTCATTACCGTCCCGGGTGCCAGACTCAGCGACATGATCGCGTCGCGCAGCACCTGGTAGACTGCATCCTGAACAGAATTCTTTTTAACGATCCCTACTTCCATCATTTTTCCACTCCCAGATCATCATTTGTTTTTCCCGGAGCTCTTCCGGATACGGACCACGTGTTCATTGAGTTTCCTGGAGATCTCCCCGGGATCGATCTCTTCATCCTCCGCCGCCACGCTTTCGCGCAGATGTGCGATCAGGCCCGGCGTATCGAAAACTTCCTCCGGGTGGGCTGTCACCAGCTCCATACCCCTGGCGGTAAAGACAGCCGCGATTCTTAAGGGGACCTGCCTCATCCCGTTCTCATCCATCAGCGCCCTCACAAGGGTATACTGCTCCTTGCAGGCAGTGAGCGGATTGGGAATGGTCTGGTCATTTCCGTTCATGTGCTGGTTCCAGCTGCCGTTCTTTTTTTCGGAGACGACGCCGCCGTAACCGAAGCAGTCAAAGCCGATCACTTCACTCTTCGTCACCAGCAGTGCCAGCAGGTTGGCGGTCTTCGATCCTCTCGTCACCGTTCCGGGATAGACAAGCCCCAGCCTGTTGCGGCGGGCGAAGATCAGCAGCGTGGAGACCAGGCTCTTTAAGTCCCCGCTGCGGCTGTTCGACTGATAGGGCTCCCGTCGGTCCTTTTTCTCCCCGTCCTTTTTGGGCGGAGCATAACCCTCTTTGCGCAGCCTGCCCGTCAGCAGGCGGATCAGGTCTTCGGGTTCGAGTCCGTACCTCCTCATCAGCATGGGAATGATAAAGATCAAAAGCAGCGCCAGGATCAGAGGAAGTATTTTACTGAATGTTGTCTGGTTCGTCAAAAGGTTGGTCATGAGCTCTTCTCCACCGTGCGGGTCGCGATCACATCACTGTCTGTCCCGAGAATATTCCTGATCAGTACGTCTCCGGCCCTGACCGGGGCCGGCACCTTCAGTGCCTTGATCAGCTCCATTGCTTCAAAGATCCCGCCAAGAGGGATCGGTGCGGTCAGCCGCACGCTCACCAGGTCACTTTCCCCGCCAGTCACCAGTACCGAAGAAGCGATGGTTCTTCTCGGGTCGGTCAGCTCCTGACGTACGTAGGCTTCCCCGCGTTTGCACATTGCACCTTCAAGGCGGATGTTTTCAAGGTTTTCTTCATACTCTGCGATGATCGTGCATCCGTTCGGACAGACGATACAGGTAAATTCCTTTTTCATTCCGCACTCACCTCCAGTTTCATCCGGGAGACCGGTTTCACCTGCAGGGTGATCATCTCGGCGGGAAGTGCCCTGCGCATCTTTTTCTTTCCGACGATTTCATCCCCCTGCCTGGCTGTGATCGTCACATTCTCCAGCGGGCGTTTGACACGCAGCGAGAGTTCAAACGGTTCCTCGCCGGTAAAAAGCTGCGGAACGGTGTGGTGGACCGGATCGGCGCAGGCGATCTCAATTTCCCCGCGTCCTTTAAGCGTCCCTTCCAGGTAGCGCGCCGCTGCTTCCGCAAGCCGCTCCGCTTCCATGGAAACGAAATCCACCAGGTCATGTACATGCAGGACATTTCCGGCTGCAAAGATGCCGTCACATCCGGTCATGAGATGTTCATCCACCACCGCGCCTCTCGTCCTCGGGTCGAGGACGACGCCTGCGTCGAGCGAAAGCTCGTTTTCCGGGATCAGGCCGACCGACAGGATGAGCGTATCGCATTCGTAATACTTTTCCGTACCGGGAATCGGGGTGAAGTGCTCATCCACTTCGGAGACTGTTACGCCTTCAAGGCGTGTATCGCCGTGAATCTGCGTTACCGTATGCGAGAGGTACAGCGGAATGCCGTAATCATTCAGGCACTGCTGTATATTTCTGGGAAGACCGCTCGGATAAGGCGCAACCTCAAAGACCGCCCTGACATGGGCGCCCTCCAGGGTGAGCCTTCTGGCCATGATCATTCCGATGTCTCCCGATCCGAGGATGATCACCTCCCCGGCAGGCATCCGGTTGTAGAGATTGATATAAGCCTGGGCCACACCCGCGGTGAACACGCCCGCCGGCCTCTCTCCCGGGATCGCCAGGGCCCCTCTCGTTCTTTCACGGCAGCCCATCGCCAGCACAACGGCTCCGGCCTCCACGATCATAAGTCCCCCGCGGGTCACGATCGTCACTTCTTTCTCCGGCGTGACCTGCGTCACCGCTGCCATCGTAATATAAGGAATCTTACGCTCCTTCACCTCATCGATGAAGCGCGCGGCATACTCGGGACCGCTCAGGCTCTCACCGAACCTGGTCAGTCCGAAACCGTCATGGATGCACTGACGCAGGATTCCGCCAAGCTGTGCTTCGCGCTCTGCGATCAGGATGCTGCGGATCCCTTTATCATACAGTCTCACCGCCGCTGCCAGTCCCGCCGGGCCGCCTCCGACGATGAGCACATCGACTTTCTTTCTATCCGTCACAGGAGATTTGACTTCCGGCATTTAATCTTCCCTCACCTTTCCGAAAAACAGCTGGGACCCTTCTCTTGCATAGGTGATCTCTTTGACAGGGATTCCCAGTTCCTCCTCCAGCATCCGGGTGATTCTCATCTGGCAGTAGCCGCCCTGGCACCTGCCCATCATCGCCCTGGTCCTGTACTTGACGCCGGTCACGGTCTTTACTCCCAGCGGGCTTCGAACCGCCTGCAGCAGTTCTGCCCTGGTGACTTTCTGGCACCGGCAGACCAGTTCGCCGTAATCCGGATCTTCCCGGATCGCCTGAGCCTGCTCCTGAGGACTCATATCCGCAAAACGCCGGATGCCTTTTCTTATGGGATCAAACTCCTCATTTTCCTCAAACTTCTCTCTCTCCCGCATCATTTCGATCACATAGCGCGCGATCGGCACGGCGCTCGTGAGGCCGGGCGATTCGATTCCGACCAGGTTGACGGCTCTCGGCGCAATGTCATCTCTGATCTCGATCTTATAATCCTGGATCTTTCCGTCCTCATCCGCCCACTTGGGCAGGATCCCGCTGTAAGTGCGGATATAGTCGCCCCTGCCGAAATGAGGCCAGATGGTCTTTGCCTCTCTCTCCAGATATTCCAGGTTCTTTGGCTCCACCCCGTACCAGTGGTTGTTGTCCGTATCCTCGGCTGTCGGTCCGAG
>JBGUOI010000156.1:0-11139 GCA_045118075.1 Porcincola sp.
GCCGGATAAACCCACAGACCGTTTTTTCAAAATCCATCATTTCCATCACTCATCTGTCACCGGAAAGAAGAAAAAAGATGATGCAGCAGCCCACATCATCTCATTCTCCGTCTTTTGCCTGGTAAATAACCTCATCCTGATATACAAGCCCGAATTTTTCCCGAGCCGTTTTCTCAACATACTCATCAGATGCGATATAATCGGGCAGGGATTTCAGGTCCTCAGCCCTGTCACGCTCGACCTGGATCTGTTCCTCCAGTGCCTGATTGGAAGCCTTGTAGGAAGAGATCTTCTTTTTCATCTGAGCGCTCTGGGAGAGCATCACGGCGATCAGGATCATGACCACCATCGCAATGACGATCATGCCGATCCGGTTTGAAGTACTGACCTTCTTTCTTCTATCCGGCATATAACCAATCCTTTTCCTGGTATAAATGAAAACAGAAAGAAGACGTCCGGAACAGGATAATTCCGGACGTCGATCTATCCATGTCTACAGATAACGGAACAGTTCCTTTGCCTCGTCTTTTCTGACTGTCTCCTGCACATCCAGGACCTGGGCTTTCACCGTTCTTGTTCCGAAGCCGATCTCTATAATATCACCGGTCTTCACATCATGGGAAGCCTTGGCAACCTTACCGTTCACTGTCACCCTGCCCGCGTCGCAGGCTTCATTGGCCACTGTTCGGCGCTTGATCAGGCGAGACACCTTCAGAAACTTGTCCAGACGCATAGACGATCAAAGATCAGTTAAGGCTGTCCTTGAGAGCCTTACCAGCTTTAAATCTGGCATTCTTGGAGGCTTTGATCTTCATCTTCTTGCCGGTCTGGGGATTTCTGCCCTCTCTGGCAGCTCTCTTGGTAACTTCAAAAGTTCCGAAGCCAACCAGCTGAACTTTGTCGTTCTTTTTCAGGGTCTCAGCTACTACTTCGGTGAAAGCCTTAACGGCCTTTTCAGCATCTTTCTTGCTGAGCTCAGATTTCGCTGCAACTGCTGCAATCAGTTCTGTTTTGTTCATAATAGTTCCCTCCTGGAATATGAAATAATTGACTCGCAGCAACCCTCAGCCTTCCGGTCATGCTCCCCTTCACTCCCGGTGCGCCAAAACGCACTTGGTTTCGGAGTTGCGACTCTTAAATACTTATATACGAGAAATGCCGATTTGTCAAGCGTTTAGGCCGATTTAAGGCCTGTTTTCCGTCATTTTTAACTTATTTCCCGGGTTCTTTTACAGTTGAGTATCCCCATAGATCTTCCGGATAACGTCATACCCGGATTTTTCCAGTGTTTCCACCTGGAATTTGGCATTCTTTTTCAGCGGCTGGACGGTCACGCGGCTGCCTTCCTTCCTGAGAGAAGCTGCCAGAGCAAACACTTCGCCAAGCCTTCCGTAACCGCTCTTTTCATCCACGAGAAGGGCTGTTCCGCCCGTCTGGGCACCCGGCTCTTTCCACCCGAGGTCTTTAAGGATGGTCACGATCCTTTCAAACCCGATCGAGAAACCGCACGCGCATGCCGCCTGATTGGAGAAGCGGCCGATCATCTCGTCGTATCGTCCTCCTCCCGCGATCGAAAAATTATAGTGGTCGATCGTGATCTCAAAGATCGTCCCGGTATAATAGGACATTCCCCTGACCAGTGTCGGGTCGAAGACGATCGATACGCCTTCATCCACCATGCACCGGACACTTTCCATGATCGTGTCGATTCCTTTCGCCGCCTGCATATCAAGGGTATCCGGGCAGGCTTTTTCGCAGAACGCGGCGCACCCGGTTCCTTCCCCGGCCTGCTCAAACATGGCAAGGTACCTGTCTGCGGCTCCTTCCGGATAAGCATTCCCCCTGAGGATCTCTCCTACTCCCTCCGGACCGATCTTATCCATCTTATCAAGCGCGATAAATACCTCATCATAGTCTTCCGGCGCAAATCCGGCAGCTGCCGCCATCGCTTTCAGGATACGGCGGTCATTGATGTGGACCGTAAATTCACGGATACCCACTTCGGAGAAGATGCGTGTGAGCATCCCTGCTGTGGCGCCGATCAGCTCGATCTCGGCCATAATGGACGGATCACCGATGATATCGATATCGCACTGTGTAAACTGACGGAAACGCCCCTTCTGCGGTTTGTCCGCACGCCATACATTCCCGATCTGCATTGCTTTGAGCGGGGAAGGAAGCTCATTCCGGTGATTGGCGTAATACCGGGCAAGCGGAACCGTGAGGTCATAGCGCAGGCCGCTGTCCGCGATCTGGCCGCTCTCCATCCCCTTTTCCAGTTCCCTGCCGCGCTTCATGATCTTGAAGATCAGCTTTTCATTTTCTCCGCCCACTTTTCCGGTGAGGTTCTCAATATGCTCTACGGCCGGAGTCTCGATCTGCTCAAAACCGTATCCTGCATAAGTTTTCTTGATCAGGCCGAGCACGTGTTCCCTCAGGCGCATGTCTGACGGAAGAAAATCATTCATTCCTTTAACTGGTGTGGCGATAAATGTCATTGCTCTCTCCTTATTCTTTCAGTTTATCTGGTTTCGTATCATCCGGCTTTTGGCCAGAAGGACTTCACGTTCATTCATATTGGGATCTTCAAGCACCACGTCAAGCAGCGCAGCAAGTACGCGCCCCACCAATGGCCCCTTCACCATCCCGTCAGCGATCAGGTCCTGTCCGGACAGTGCCAGTTCCTTCAGCCTCAGGCAGTCTCCTCTTTGAAATATCTCCCCGGCGATCCGTTCGATCTCGTCGACCATGGCGGATCTTTCTCCGGAAGAGCCCGGAAGCTGCGCCGCGATATCCGCCCGCTTCACTGCCAGAAAATCCGGGAACATGTCCTCTCCGGTCCGTGCAATGAACCGGCGCACATCAGCCGGCTCCGCTTTCGGATAGAAAGAATGCTCCCGAATCAGAAGGGTGACTCGGCGGATCGTTTCATTGTCAAACCGAAGTCTTCTTAAGATCTTCTCCGCCATTAAGGCACCTTGCTTCGCATGTTCCGGAAAATGCCAGATCCCAGCTTCATCCTGACGGGCAGCCATCGGTTTTGCCAGGTCATGCAGCAGCATTGCCAGGCGAAGATGCTTATCGGCCCTGACTTTTTCCAAAGCCAGCAGCGTGTGCACCCCAACGTTCTCATTGTGGTGGGGACCGTTCTGCATCTGCTCAAAAGCCGCGTCAAACTCGGGCAGGATCACCGCTGTGATCCCCAGCTTATACAGTGTCCACATCCGCTGCGGATGGTCGCTGATCAAAAGTTTTACCAGTTCCTCCCTTATCCGCTCCGCGCTGATTTTAGAAAGCGAAGGCGCAAACTCATGAATGGCTGATGCCGTCCCCGGATCGATCTCAAAGTCAAGCTGGGCAGCGAACCGCACTGCCCTCATGATCCGCAGCGCATCTTCGGTAAAGCGTTCCCGCGGGTCACCCACGCAGCGGATGATTCCCTGCTTCAGATCCACCATTCCTCCGAAAAGATCTACCAGGCCTGCGCCGGAACTGTAAGCCATCGCATTGATCGTGAAATCCCGGCGCTTTAAGTCTTCCCTGAGGGAAGGGGTAAAGGATACACTTTCCGGATGGCGTGAATCGGTATACTTCCCGTCTATCCGAAAAGTCGTCACTTCGAAAGGCTCTCCTTTGAGGATAACTGTCACCGTTCCGTGGGCGATTCCCGTATCCACCGTATGCTCAAAGAGTCTTTTTACCTGCTCCGGCAGCGCGTTCGTCGTAATATCCCAATCCATGGGGATCCTGCCCAGGATGCTGTCGCGCACGCACCCCCCGACGGCATAAGCTTCAAAGCCGCTGCTGTTCAGGGTCGTGATCAGTTCGGATACTTTTCCGGGAATTCGGATCTGTCTCTTTGTCTGTATGGTCATCTCTTTCTCTTTTCTCGCCCTTTGAATCGGTCAAAATCACAAATCCGACCACTGCGGTAGGAAGTCCGTCGGAAAATTTGTCCAAAAACTAGACATTTTTGAAATATTATCTATATAATCCTCACAAATATCAGGCGGCAACGGGTTGACACCCTCAAGTTCAGACCTTTATAATTTAATGGCAACATTGATTTATCGGTTAAATATCTAAAACCAAAATCGTAACAAATTTATGAACAAGAAACTGGAGGAACTGAGATGAACAAGGGTAAGGTTAAGTGGTTTAATGCAGAAAAAGGCTTCGGATTTATCACCGGAGAAGACGGAAACGACGTTTTCGTACACTATTCTGCCATTCAGAGCGAAGGCTTCAAGACACTTGATGAGGGTCAGGAAGTATCTTATGAGCTGACTGAGGGACCCCGCGGGACCCAGGCCACTAACGTTGTAAAGCTCTGATCATGTGATTATCGTTCGATAACGTTGACATAACCTGGAGCATCAGGAGCAGCTTTTCAAGCTGCTCTTTTTTTGTCCGGAAACAGTCAGATCTGACCGTAAATTCCCGGGTTCACATATGCCCTGAGCATGATCTCATCAGGTCTGTATTCCAGTTCCAGCAGTTTTCCGTATTTTCGTATCAGATCAACTCTCCCCGCCTGGTCATAACGGTAATGGCGCTCGATCAGGATCAGGTCCTCACAGGCCATCTCCTCAAGCGTCTCCACCAGACGGTCTGTCCCTTCGCCTGTCAGTGCGCTTACCTGCAGGCTGCGCACCGCCAGAGGATCTTTGAACCTGCGATCCTTCGCCGAAAGATCAGTCTTGTTAAATATGGTCACGACCGGTTTATCTTTGATATCAAGACTTTGCAGCGTCTCATAAACGACCTGCATCTGCTGTTCCATCCTCGGATTGGCGCTGTCGACCACGTGAAGGATCATATCCGCATAACAGGCTTCCTCGAGGGTCCCGCGAAATGCGTCGATCAGGTGATGGGGAAGTTTGCGGATAAATCCGACCGTATCTGTAAGCATGACTTCCATGCCTTCAGGCGTATGCAGGGCTCTCGTCGTCGGGTCGAGCGTAGCGAACAGCCTGTCCATGGCATAGACACCCGATCCTGTCAGGCGGTTTAAAAGCGTGGATTTGCCCGCATTGGTATACCCGACGATTGCAGCTGAAAAAGCGGCGCTCCCGAGCCGCGCATTTCTGGTCACCGCACGGTGCTTCTTTACCTGTGCCAGCTCCCGTTTAAGAGAAGTGATCCTGTTTCGGATCCGCCTACGGTCGCTCTCGAGTTTCTTTTCACCCGGGCCCCTGGTCCCGATTCCGCCGCCCTGCCTTGACAGGCTCTTTCCCAGTCCGGTCAGGTGAGAGAGCCGATAGGTGAGCTGGGCAAGTTCCACCTGTATCTTTCCCTCGCGGGTAACCGCCCGTGCGGCAAATATATCCAGGATCAGAAGGGTCCTGTCCAGGACCTTGCAGTCGAGTTCATCGCAAAGTCCGGTCATCTGGGAGGGACTTAGCTCATCATCGCAGATCACGGCATCTGCCCCGGTCTGCAGTGCAAGTAAACGCAGTTCTTCAATTTTACCGCTCCCGAGATAAGTCCCGGGATGGATATGTTCGAGGTTCTGGATCAGCCGTCCGACACACTCGGCGCCAGCCGATTCGGCCAGCTCTTCGAGTTCATCCAGAGACTGCTCCGTCTCACGGATATCATCCGTACATACTCCCACAAGTATGACTCGCTCAGGATCGGTTAAAGACATATGTTCAGTTCCTCGTCCTTAAAAACTTCAATTCCTTGATTCCGGCCTCATCACCGGGGTAGAGAGCATTATATGCCTCCGCCTTTACCAGCGCCGTGGAAAAATCAAGCTTCCTCTCATAGGCTACGATCTCGTTGAACCGCAGCTGCTGCTTTCCTTCTTCTTCCTTGAGAGCCAGTCCTTTGTTGATATAATCCAGGGCATCATCGTAGTCTCCGGCAGCAAGGGCACACAGCGCGAAACCGTTGTCCACGATCGGGGTCTCTCCTTCCAGCTCGTTGATCTGCTGGTACATGGCTCCCGCATGGGCATAGTCATCCATAGCCAGGTACACCTGGCCCATCAGGGCGATCGCCGGCACATATTTCTCTTCCACCGGTTTCATGAGCATATCACGGGCTTTATCATACTGCTGCAGATAGTAATAGATCTGACTCACTTCATAACAGTCCTGTGTCGTTTCCGGCAGGATGTTTAGAGAAGTCTGCAGATATTCATCGCCGACAGCTGTCAGGTTGACCCCCTCATACGCTTCATAGATCCGCAGATACAGATGATAATTAGCCTTTTCAAGCGCGATGGCCCGGTCGAAATCCGCTCCCGCGCCTTCCTGGTCGCCCAGTCCGAGCCTGGCTGCCCCCGAGAGGAACCACGCCTCTGTCACGGACTGATCCTGTTCCAGAATCTTGCTGCACACTTCTACGGTCTTGCCATAGTGCTCCGCCTTGTAATCGGCCAGGGCGAGGTAAAGCCGTATATCCTGTACCGTATCGGGCATCTTCTCATCGGCGTACTCGAGTGATTTTTCAAGAGCTGCCGCTGATTCCTCATAGCGGGCCAGTGCCAGCTGGGCTATTCCCTGGGCGCGGTACGCCATCAGCAGGTCTTCCCCCCTGTCGATCCCGTCAGCAATATATTCCAGGGCCTTTCCCGGATCTCCTTTTTCAAGTGCCCGCAGTCCCTTTCTGGTATGGTTTCCTCCCGCGTAATTACCGCCGCAGCCTGTCAGGAAAATTCCTGCCAGCATAGCGGCGGCAATCGCTGGGATCATCCTTTTGCGGATGCTTTTTTCAATCTGATTCAATTGACCCGTCCTGTCTTTTAGTCAGCCGCCTTAAGCGACTGGTTCTGTTCGATCTCCATGATCATGTCAACACGAACCTGGTGGCGTCCGCCCTCAAATTCAGCCGCAAGCCACTCATCCACGATCATCTTTGCCATATCCGGTCCGACCACTCTGGCTCCGAATGCGATCATATTCGAATTGTTGTGCATACGGGAAAGCTTTGCAGTATAAGGTTCGCTGCAGACACAGCAGCGGATTCCCTTTACCTTGTTCGCTGCCAGGGAGATGCCCAGGCCCGATCCGCAGATCAGTATTCCGGCATCCGCCTCGCCGGCCGCTACCATTTTTGCCGCCCTGTACCCGCTCACGGGGTAAGGAAAGCTCTCGGTGGAGTCTGTTCCGATATTGATCATCTCATACCCTTTTTTGGTCAGGTATTCCATGATCTCATTTTTGAGTGACACAGCTGCGTGATCATTTCCGATGACCAGTTTTTTCCACATTATTTCTTCTCCTCTCCGAACCTGATGGATATGTAGGACAGAATCGCATCTACACATCCCTGGTATCCGAGCCTTTCACTGTTCAGACAAAGATCGTAATTTCTCGCATCATACCAGTCATGCTTGGTGTAGAACTTATAGTAGTCCGCCCTGTACTTATCCGTTTTCTGAATGTATTTATCAATGTCCTTCTCACGATAGGAACCTCTTTCAAGAGCCTGTTCGCGGCAGTATTCGGGTGAAGCGTGAACAAAGACACTGACCACATTGTCATAGTCCCTGAGCACATAGTCGGCACAGCGGCCGATGATCACGCACGACTCTGTCTCTGCCAGGTGTTTGATCACCTTGGCCTGGTAATTGAACAGGTTATTGTCGGAAAGAAAAGCGACGTTTTCGGGAGTAAACAGCTCACCCGTATACTGCCGGGTCATCAGGCCGGTAAGAACTCTTGTACGGAGTTTCTCATCCACCTGGTTAAAAAGAGCTTCATTGATGCCGCTGTCCTCGGACGCCAGCTTGAGAATCTCACGATTGTATACGTGGACCCCCATCTGTTTGGCCAGCATCTGGCCCAGGGTCTTTCCGCCGCTGCCATACTGTCTTGCGATCGTTACTACTATGTTCTTCATAATCATCCTCCCGCTGCATTCAGGCTTCTTACTTATTCACCCAGGTACGCTTTCCGAATGGAATCATCATTCATCAGTTCCCTGGCGTCTCCAGAGTTCACGATGCGTCCGGTCTCAAGTACATAAGCTCTGTCAGCAACCATCAGTGCCTTCCTGGCATTCTGCTCGACCAGCAGGACCGTGGTGCCGGCTTCATTGACACTCTTTATTATATCAAAGATCTCATTCACCAGTATAGGGGAAAGTCCCATCGACGGCTCATCCATCAGAATGATCTTCGGGTGAGACATCAGTGCCCTTCCCATCGCAAGCATCTGCTGTTCACCGCCCGAGAGGGTTCCGGCGGGCTGGTTCAGCCTCTCCTGCAGCCTCGGGAAACGTTTAAATACCATCTCAAGGGTGGATTCGAGTTCTGATTTGTCCTTCCGCGTATAGGCACCCATCTTTAAGTTCTGATAGACGCTCATCTGTGCAAAGACACGCCTTCCTTCGGGCACCTGTGCCATCCCCATCGATACCAGCTCATGCGCGGGGATCTTTGTGGTCTCCTTCCCCTCGAATTTGATCGAGCCTGACCTGGCGCCGATCAATCCGCTGATCGTGTGCAGGATCGTCGTCTTGCCCGCACCGTTCGCCCCGATCAGGGCGATGATCTCACCTTCATTGACCTCAAAGGATACATCCTTGATCGCATGGATCATCCCATAGTAGACATGAAGATTATTCACTTCCAGCATTGCCATATCTTCTATTCCTCCCGGAAACTCATTCACCCAGATAGGCGGTGATCACCGCAGGGTTCGCCAGAACACTTCCGGTCTCACCCTGTGCAAGTACCTCACCGAAATTCAGCACCGTCAGTTCTTCGCAGATTCCGGAAACCAGCTTCATATCATGTTCGATCAGAAGAATAGTCATTCCGAACTGGTCTCTCACGAAACAGATCATTTCCATCAATGACTTCGTCTCCTGCGGATTCATGCCTGCTGCGGGTTCATCCAGCAAAAGAAGTTTCGGATCTGTCGCGAGAGCTCTTGCGATCTCGAGTTTGCGCTGTTTTCCGTAAGGCAGGTTCGAGGCAAGATACTCACAGTCATCCTGCAGTCCGAAGACCTCCAGAAGTTTCATGGCTTTCCCGGTCATCTCCTCCTCGGTCTTTTTCCAGGAAGGGGTATGAAAGATCCCCGCCAGGGGAGGATACGGATGCTTGTTGTGCATGCCGGCTTTGACATTGTCGAGAACGGAAAGTTTTCCGAACAGGCGGATATTCTGGAATGTCCGTGCAATTCCGGCTTTGCTGATCTCGATCGTCTTTTTGCCGGTGATATCTTCGCCGTCAAGGCGGATCACACCGGTATCGGGCTGGTAAACACCCGTGAGCAGGTTGAATACCGTCGTCTTGCCGGCGCCGTTCGGCCCGATCAGGCCGTACAGCTGTCCTTTTTCCACCGTAAGATTGAATTCGTTGACAGCCCTCAGTCCGCCAAAGGAGATACCCAGATTTTTTACTTCCAGCATCGGCATGATCACTCCTCCTCTTTCCGGCCGCGATTGAACAGCGCTTCACGTCTCACGATCATCTTCGGGCTCCAGGTCATGATCATGATAAAGATCAGCACGATCGCATAGATCAGCATGCGGTTGTCACTCATGAACTGAAGGACCGGGTTGGATCCGATCATCTGAAGCTTGCGCAGCACATAATCCAGCAGCAGGTTGAGCACGACAGGCGCTATCACGGAGCCGCGGATATTGCCGATTCCGCCGAGCACCACATATACCAGGATCATGACGGACATGTTGAATCCGAAATTCTTCGAGGTAGCCGTCAGGGTAGCCAGATTGTGAGCATAAAGGACGCCTCCCATACCGGCCAGTGCCGCGGAAACCGTAAAGGCGAGCAGTTTATATTTCGTAATATTGATTCCGATCGATTCTGCCGCGATCCGATTGTCACGGATGGACATGATGGCGCGTCCGTCCCTTGACTGGATCAGCCTGAGGACGATAAATACGGTCACTAGAAGCAGGATGCCTCCGATCAGGAAACTGGAGGTCCTGTCAATGCCGGTGATGCCCTGGGGCCCTGCCACGATCACGGTTCCCTCAGGCTCAAGGTGGAGCGAGATGGAATCTTTCATGGAAAAATGCACGCCCCTTGAATCCTTGCCGATGTAGAGAACATTAACCAGGTTCTTGATGATCTCGCCGAAAGCCAGGGTAACGATCGCAAGATAGTCACCTTTCAGACGCAGCACCGGGATTCCGATGAGGAATCCGACCAGTGCCGAGAAAGCAACACCGATCAGCAGACCGAGGAAAAATCTCACGTAGGAATTGGCAATAATATCTGCCGTAAATTTCGTAAAGAATGCGCTTGTAAAGGCGCCGACACACATAAAGCCGGCATGTCCGAGGCTGAGTTCACCCAATATACCGACAGTCAGGTTCAGGGAAACAGCCAGGATGGCATAGTAACAGAACGGCACCAGAAGACCCGACAGCGAGCTGGACAGATGTCCTCCCATCTGCAGGGGAAGCATGACTGCCAGAGCAGCCACAATGATGCCGTAAGTGATCGCGTTTTGTCTTGCAGTCTTGTTCTTAAACATTCGATCCCCTCCTTATACCTTTTCCTGAATCTTTTTGCCCAGGAGACCTGTCGGTCTTACCAGGAGGACGATGATCAGCACCGCGAAAACGATGGCATCTGCCATCTGCGCGGAAATATAAGCCCTGCCGAAGATCTCGATGACGCCCAGAAGGATGCCTCCGATCATGGCGCCCGGAATCGATCCGATTCCGCCGAAAACAGCCGCAACAAATGCTTTGATGCCCGGCATGGAGCCTGTATATGGGTCAAGGGACGGATATGAGGAACACAGAAGGACACCGGCGATTGCTGCAAGGGCAGAACCGATGGCAAATGTCAGGGCAATGATCCCGTTCACGTTGATCCCCATGAGCCTGGCAGCGCCCTGGTCCTCAGACACAGCGAGCATTGCCTGTCCCGGTTTAGTCTTATTTATAAAGGTCGTCAGACCGATCATGATCACAATGCACGCAATGATCGTGACGATCGTCTCACCGCTGATGATCAGCGCCCCGTCCGCCAATCTCAGGGGCGGCAGCGTCACCACGGACTTGAACGATTTGGCATTGGATCCGAAGAATAAAAGAGCCAGATTCTGAAGCAGATAACTGACACCGATCGCGGTGATCAGCACTGCCAGCGGGGAGGCTGCTCCCCTCAGTGGTCTGTAAGCGATCCGTTCGATCAGTACGCCG
>JBGUOI010000157.1:0-20341 GCA_045118075.1 Porcincola sp.
CGCTCTTACCTCGCGCAGCGGTACATAAGGCTCGGGCTTCGCCCTCGCCAAGTACCGGCGCTGCGGTAACGTCCCCTTTGGAACAGGGTAATTCTTTTTTTCTGTTTTATGAAGAGAGCGATCCCCTGTCATTCTCGTATGATACAGGATGATGTGTTGAGCGATTGATATTAATAACATTACGGCAAATCGCTTAAGATCCTTTGCTTTTGTCTTATGTTATATTACATTGTCATCTCTTCAGCTCTTCAACCTTATCCAGCTTCTCCCACGGCAGATCCAGGTCATTGCGTCCGAAGTGGCCGTATGCAGCGGTCTGGCGGTAGATCGGTCTGCGAAGGTCAAGCATCTTGATGATGCCGGCCGGGCGCAGGTCGAAGTGATCACGCACGAGCTGGGTGAGTTCTCCGTCGGAGAGTTTGCCGGTGCCGAAGGTATCTACCATGACGGAAGTGGGGCTGGCTACGCCGATAGCATAGGAGAGCTGGATCTCGCACTTCTCTGCCAGGCCTGCGGCTACGATATTCTTGGCAACGTAACGGGCAGCGTAAGCTGCTGAGCGGTCAACTTTCGTGCAGTCTTTTCCGGAGAAAGCGCCGCCGCCGTGACGGGCATATCCGCCGTAAGTGTCGACAATGATCTTCCTTCCGGTAAGGCCGGCATCACCCTGCGGGCCGCCGATCACGAACCGGCCGGTCGGATTGATGAAGATCTTGGTGTTCTCATCCACCATCTCGGCGGGAAGAACGGGATCGAGCACATATTTGCGGATGTCTTCGTGGATCTGCTCCTGGCTCACCTCGGGTCCGTGCTGTGTGGAGACCACGACTGCCTCAAGCCTTGAGGGCTTACCGTTCTCATCATACTCCACGGAAACCTGGCTCTTTCCGTCGGGACGCAGGTAGGTCAGTGTGCCGTCCTTGCGGACCTTCGTCAGCTGGCGGCAGACACGCTGCGCAAGCCAGATCGGATACGGCATGTATTCGTCTGTCTCATTGGTGGCATAGCCGAACATCATGCCCTGGTCACCGGCGCCGATGGCGGAGAGCTGTTCATCACTCATGCTGCTCTCAGCAGAAGCACCTCTCGATTCAAGCGCTGCATCAACGCCCATCGCGATATCCGGAGACTGGCGGTCGATGGCGACCATTACCGCACAGGTATTGCCGTCAAAACCGTAGGCGGCATCGTTGTAACCGATCTCGTTGACCGTATCACGCACGATCTGCTGATAATCGAGGTCAGCCTTGGTGGTGATCTCACCGGTCAGCAGCACAAAGCCTGTGCAGGCGACAGCTTCGCATGCCACGCGGCTCATCGGGTCTTTTTCCATGCAGGCATCGAGCACCGCATCGGAGATGGCATCGCAGATCTTATCCGGATGTCCTTCCGTTACCGATTCAGAAGTAAATAAACGCTTTTCCATACTTTAGTCTTCTTCCTTTCTTTGGTTGTCGTAAAAAAAGAATCCGCTGATAAGGCGGATTCCAATAATTACTTGAGATCCCCTTATTGTTCGAGATAACTCGCTCAGGCTGGCACCTTCCGCATATGTCGGGGTTGCCGTGGCTTCACCGGTCCTATGTACCTCCGCCACTCTGAATAAGAGAAGTCCTATGGGTTATGAAAAGTACATGTAAAATTTAATGCTTTACCTACTATATAGCCTGTCCCTGTGTTCGTCAAGCCCGGTTTTCAATTTACATTAAATTTTAATAATTATCTTATCAGCGTTTGTTTACTGAGATCATTCGTTTTCATGCACGTAAGCCATGTAGTTTTCCACCATCATGGCGATTTTGAACGTGAGCGCATCCTCAAAGCTGCGGATATCAAGTCCGGTGCTCTTTTCGAGCTTCTCAAGACGGTAGACCAGGGTGTTGCGGTGCACGTAGAGCTGGCGCGCGGTCTCTGAAACATTGAGGTTGTTGCTGAAGAACTTGTCGATGGTCGAGAGCGTCTCCTCGTCAAAACTGCCGGGACGCACACCCTCAGTAAAGACTTCACCCAGAAACATTTCGCAAAGACCCACCGGAAGCTGGTAGATCAGGCGGCCGATCCCGAGAGAAGTATAGGCGCTGATCCTTTTGGGAGCGTAGAAGATCTTGCCGACATCCAGCGCCATCCTCGCCTCCTTGTAGGAACGTGAGATCTGGGAGATCTCCTTTACGATCGTCCCGTAGGCGACACGCACGTTTGACATGGCTTCGGTGTTCATCATGTCACAGATCGTATTGGCCGTCGCCACCGCTTCTTCGTAGGCGTCGTCCGAAGACATCTCCTGGACAAAGATGATCGTCTTCTCGTCGACCGCGGTGATAAAGTTGCGATTGTCGCCGCCGAAGAGGCTGCGCATGATCTCCATAGCCGTGTTGTCCTTCTCTGTCTTTGTCTCGATCGTATAGACAAGGCGGTTGGCCTCCGCCTGGATATGAAGCTTGCGTGCTTTATTGTAAATGTCCACCAAAAGCAGATTGTCCAGCAGGAGGTTCTGGATGAAGGAATTGCGGTCATAGCGATCCTCATAGGCCTCAAGCAGGTTCTGGATCTGGCTCACCGCCACCTTTCCCATCATATGGGAGTCCTCTCCCATGCCGCTGGTCACCAGCACATAGACGAGCGTCTCCTCATCGTAGATCTTAAAGAAGTGACTTCCCCGCACATCCTGGCTGTCCGCCGGTGAAGAGGCAAAGGCGCGGACCGTCTCCCCCATTTCCGGATCGGGATCGCAGGTGGTGCAGATGACATTGCCCTCGGTCTCAAAGACAGTAAAGTCCACCTTTGTGATGGTATGCAGCTCTTCTAAGCTTTTGTTGATGATCTGTCCGGAAATCATGATATTCCTTCCTCCCTTTCACCGAAAAACCGCCGGCACGCGTAACGTGCCGGCGGAAATTGAATTCTTTCAGCTTCGCCGTTTATTTTGATCAGTTGGTGATAACAACCTCGGTATCCTTATCGAATACGTGGATTCTGTCAACATCGATCGCAAACTTGACGTTGTCGCCGGTCCTGGCTTCTGTACGCGGATTGACTCTCGCGGTGAAGTTGCTGCCGCCAACGGTGAAATACAGGAATACTTCTGCACCGAGCAGCTCGTAAACTTCGATCTTGGCATCGATAACGGCATTGGATTTCGCAACCACTTCCGCATCGTCTGTCAGGTTCTCGGGACGGATGCCCATGATAACGGTCTTGCCTACATAGCCGCCGTCAACAAGCTTTTTAGCTTTCTCAGCCGGAAGTTTAACGGTGTTGCCGTCGAATGTCAGGCAGACATCAGATCCGCTGCCTTCGACTTTGGCTTCTACCATGTTCATCTGCGGAGATCCGATGAAACCGGCTACGAACAGGTTGCCGGGTTTGTTGTACAGGTTCTGAGGAGTATCCACCTGCTGTACGACGCCGTCTTTCATAACGACGATCCTGGTACCAAGGGTCATAGCCTCTGTCTGGTCATGTGTAACGTAGATGATCGTTGCACCCAGGCTCTGATGCAGTTTGGAGATCTCAGTTCTCATCTGGACACGAAGTTTAGCATCCAGGTTGGACAGCGGCTCATCCATCAGGAAGACCTTCGGGTTACGGACGATAGCACGGCCCATGGCAACACGCTGTCTCTGACCGCCGGAAAGAGCCTTCGGCTTACGGTCAAGGAGTTTCTCCAGGTCAAGGATCCTGGCGGCATCACGAACCTTCTTATCGATCTCATCCTTCGGGGTCTTGCGAAGCTTCAGAGAGAATGCCATGTTATCATAAACGGTCATATGGGGATACAGAGCGTAGCTCTGGAAGACCATGGCGATATCTCTGTCCTTCGGCTCGACGTCGTTCATGACCTTGTCGCCGATCTTTAAGGTACCGCTGGAGATCTCCTCCAGGCCGGCCACCATACGAAGCGTGGTGGATTTTCCGCAGCCGGACGGTCCTACGAAGATGATGAACTCTTTATCTTCGATCTCCAGGTTGAAATCCTTAACAGCTTCAAAGCCGTTCGGATAGATCTTGTAAATGTGCTCTAACGATAAACTTGCCATTTTAACTCCTCCTGCACGTATCCGGTGCTTTCATGATTTTTATCTCGGCAGATGAGCCTGCCTGTAGCTAAAACAAAGTATACCGAAACTTTCGCTTCCGCGCCATTGCTGAACTATCCAAAGTTTTTTAAGATGTGGGGGCATTTCTCATAATATCCCCGTATCAGAAATCGGTGTATGGACATAATGCCGATATCGGGTGAACTTTTCCGTCAAGCTGACTAATCCCTTTTGAAGTTCCCGATCAGCTCCTCGATCTGGGTCAGGAAGCAGTCCGCTTTTCCGTAGAAGTCGTCGCTGTTGCCCGGATTGACCAGCTCCTTCTCCAGGGTATCGAGCGTCGCCCGGATATCATCGATCCGCTTTTTGCCGGCGTTGTCCGTAAGCAGCACCCTGCGGCTGCGGACATTTTCCTCCGCCGTCAGTTTTTTGAGCAGCACTTCCACATCCGGCTTTTCGCCGATATAGCGGTACGTGATGGATGGAGATGCGTGGTTCAGCAGATTCTGGAGATAATAGATATCCCCGGTGGACTTATAGTAGCGCCATGCGAATGTCTTTCGCATGGTCTGCGCTCCGATCGAAGACAGCCCGATGGCGTGTCCGGCGCTTTTAAGCGCCCGGTAAGCCTGTTCCCTGGAGAGCGGTTCGCTCGATGAAGCGTGGCCGCGGATCAGGCTGCATTCCGGATCCAAACCCTCGGTGAAAGCGTCGATATCGGCTTTGAGCTCATCGGAGAAGGTAAACGATCGTTTGATCTGCCTGGCGCCGATCTCCACTTCAAGACCGTCCTTGCCGCGCACATCCTTCACTTTCAGCTGCAGGATATCCTGAAGCTGCATGCCGGTGCCCACACCGATCACAAACATCAGGTAATACTTTTCGTCCATCTGCCTGAGATGGTCTTCAAACCGGCGGAGCGTCTCATCATCTCTGATTGGTGCGACCCAATTCATAGTTCAGTCCTTTCCCCGGCCCTGGTCCGGATTGTCAAGAGAGAATTCCTCTCGGTTGATCTGTTCAAGCAGTTCTTCGGTTTCGCGCAGCCTGAGATTTTCCTCCCACTGCTGCCGTTCGCGCCTTTGCTGTTCCTCTTTGCGTTTTTTCTCCGCCTCCATGGCCGCGCGCAGTTCCTGTTCGATCTCAAGCGCGCTCTTGCGCTCGATCTCCGCCTCTTTTAAGGAGCGCATCCGCTCCTCGCGCCGCCTGCGTTTTCTCATTCTGGATTCACGCGTCAGCCTTGCGATCAGGATGATGATCACCAGCAGCAATATCAGCAGGATAAAACCGCAGATGATCGCGATCGTCATTTTGTTTTCACGGATAAGCTGTTTTGTGGTGCTGACCGTATCGTCCACCAGCACCGAAAGCTGTTCCTGCACGGTGGCCGCGGCGAGCTGTTCCTGCTTTTTGGCTCTGGCTGCTTCGTAGATGGCTTCCTTATCCCTCTTCTCCTGGAAAGGATAGGCGACCGGTCCCGGGAACGGATTGAATTTGATCTTCCCGCTGCCTACCGGCCAGCCTCCGAAAAGGTAATTGATCGTCCCGAAGCTGTTTTCATCTCCGGTCTTTTCCAGAGCGGAGACGTCCGTCCCCACCGGAACGGTCAGGTCGGCATTTCGCTCAGTTGTGATCACTTTTCCCTTCAGCGCCGGGTTCCGGTAGATCCTCGGATCCGCGTCGGGAAGATCCATCTTCATCAGCTGGTAAAAGGTCGGCACCTTTTCGGCCACCTGTGCCTGCGTATGCGTAAACTCCCGGAACCCGTAATTGATCAGGTCCGTGGTCTCCCGGTATGACCGGTCCGCGCCGTTCTCATGCAGCAGTACGCATACCAGGTTGAAATCATCTTCCGATCCGAAGGTGATGAGCGTGTTCCAGGCTTTCTGTGTAAAGCCCGTCTTTCCGCCTTTGCACCAGCTGGTGTAATGCTCGCTGCTCTCCTGGAGCATCTTATGGTGATTGGCGAAATACCGGGTCTCCTCCTCCATGTTTGTCGGAGGAATAGAAGATTCCGCAGCTCCCATAATGCTGCGGAGCGTCTCATTGTTCCAGGCTGCCCGTCCGATCAGCGCCATGTCGTAGGCGCAGGTATAATGGTCGTCGTTGTGAAGTCCGTGAGGATTCACGAAATGCGTGTTTACGCACCCGAGATCTTTGGCCCGCATGTTCATCAGGTCCGCAAAAGCCTCGACAGACCCGGAGATATATACCGCGATGGCGTTGCCCAGGTCGTTGGCGGATTCGTGCATCAGCCCGTTCAGCGCCTGGCGCAGAGTCAGCTCCTCTCCCGGATGGATGCCCGCATGGGAACTGTCGGATTCAATATCGTAGACTTCCTCACCGCAGGTGAACTTCGCGTCCAGATCCCCTCCGTTCTCGATGGCCACCAGGGCCGTCATGGTCTTGGTGATGCTGGCCGGATAATGGGCGTCGTAGATGCCTTTTGCGTAGAGGATCACCCCGGTATCCAGATCCATCACAATGGCGGATGCGGCCTGTACGGCTTCTCCCTGCGGCCAGCCCGGTATTTCGTTCGACTGGATGGGGGCATAATATTCTTCCGGGATATATTCAGTCTCCGGTTCCTCATCTTCACTGTATACTGCCCCGGACAGGCACAGGACCGCTATGATCAGGGCGGCAAGATACCTTATCCACCTCTTGTCTCTCATCAGTCTTCCTCTCCTCTCATCCGTCATTTGCCTGCTTCTCATCTTTCACAAAACGCTCCACGATATAACGGTTTGCCTTTTTCTCATCTGTATCATCCAGCGGCTCGAGCTGCGTTTTTCCGTACCGCCGCTCAAGGGCTGTACTAATAAGCCTGTCGCATACATGCGGGTTCTTGGGAAGCAGCGGTCCGTGCAGATAGGTGCCGATGACGTTTTTATACATCACGCCTTCCGCGCCGGTCTCCCCGTCGTTGCCAAAACCGTATACCACTTTTCCGAACGGCTTGTTGTCCCCGATATGGGTCCGGCCGCCGTGGTTTTCAAATCCCACGATCTCGTAGGGGAACTCTTCATTTTTAAGGACCACGTTCGAGATCAGCCGCGGGCTTCCCTGCTGTGTGTACAGATCCACCAGGGAAAGACCTTCCATACGCCCGTCCGGCGTGTCATAGTAATGACCCAGCAGCTGATAGCCGCCGCACACGGCGATCACCGTGCCCCCGTCCTCCACATAAGCGGAAAAATCGCTGCGGATGGATTGCAGCTTCGTGCACACGATCTGCTGCTCCCTGTCGGACCCGCCGCCGAGCAGCACGATATCGGCATCCGAAAAATCGACCCGGTCGCCGAGACGGTATTCTTCTACCTGCGCGCCGATTCCCCTCCACCGGCAGCGCATGACCATACACTGGATATTTCCCCTGTCCCCGTACAGGTTGAGGAGGTCGGGATACAGGTGGACGATCTTAATGTTCATTCTTCTTTTCCATCTCCTGCAGCAGTTTATGGGCATCATAAAGCGCCGTGTAGTTCACCAGCACATACAGGTTGGTGCACCCTTCCGAGAGCTTTTGACGGATGGCACTGGCCGTATCCGGCGATGTGGTGCTCTCAATTCCCACATATTTCAGTCGAAGGTGCATATCCAGGGCGCGGATGCCGCTCACTGTGATCGAGCGGATGCTCTCGTGGGAGAGGGAGTCGAAATCCACATCCCACAGCCAGGAGATGTCCTTTCCGTCCTGAGCATTGTCGTTGATGACGATGATCAGGTCCTTGGGCGTGTCATCCTCAAGCACCGCGGCGATATTCTGGTTAAAGCCTGCCGGGTTCTTTGCCAGGTTAAGCAGGACCCTGCTCTTACCAAGGTGAAAGACCTCGTTCCGGCCAAACTGCGGTTTATAACGTCCGAGCACATCGTTGAAAGTGTCGGTCGGCAGGGCGGCTTCATTCAGCGCGCTCCAGACAGCCAGGATATTATAAATATTGTAGAAACCGCGGTAATCTGCTTCCAGGTGACGGCCGTTCACATCGAACGCAAGCCCGTTTCCGAATGAGACCTTTGAGGCATCGTAACGGATGGCAGGCCGTTTAAACGAACAGGACGGGCAGTGATAAACGCCCATCTGGCTGTAATGGTAGAAATCATATTCCAGCAGCGCTCCGCAGTTCTTGCAGAACCGCCCTTCCCTGACTTCCCTGGAATTTTCCTGTCCGGAGACGACCTTTTCACTTATGCCGTAGCAGACATACGGGTTTCCGGTCTCCTGCGCCATGAACGCGGCCAGGGAATCGTCCCCGTTGACGATGATCTTCATGTCAGGCGCCATCCGGATGGCCTTTTCGAGCACATCCATGATGATGTCGATCTCCCCGTACCGGTCGAGCTGGTCACGGAACAGGTTGGTGATGATCATATAGTCGGGTTTGAAATACCGGAACACCTTTCCGGCGGAAGCCTCATCGATCTCGATGCAGGCATAGTCCGCATCCAGGTTTCCGCTTATGTCCGCCGCTCCGGCAAACGCGGCCGTCACTCCCTCCAGCATGTTGGCTCCCATACGGTTGCAGACCACTTTATATCCCTGTGCTTCCAGCATGGAGCAAAGCAGGTTGTTGGTGGTCGTCTTTCCGTTGGTGCCGCAGGTGACGAAGATTTTCCTGCGCACCTGTCCGGCCAGGTCCTTCAGCACGGAAGGGTCCAGTTTCATGGCAACCTTTCCCGAAAAGGTCGTTCCTCCCCTGCCGAGGAGTCGGCTTGCGAAGCTGGCTGCCTTCGCGGTGTTCACCGCGGTCATTCTGCGAATATCCATTAGAGGGGATTTTCTCCTTACCTGACCGTACCCGGCATATCTGCCGGGTACGGTCTTCTTTTGTCCACATTATACATGTGTATGTTTATATTATCAAGCATAAATCACTTTTTGTCAGTGTTTGAAAAAGAGACTTTATCAGGCGATCGCTGTCTCCTTCTCGGTCTCCTCTTCCTGCGGTCCTTCGAGAAGCGCGTTTTCCGACAGATCCTCGGTCTCCGCCTCGATATCCTGTGTGAACAGTGCATCAAGATGCGCTGCCGTAAACGCCGAGATCTGGGTGATCACGTGATCTGCCTCATCGTTCCGCCCCTCAAGGTCAGAGGAGAGCACGACAAGCACATAGTCATACTCCGGTGAGAAGATGATGGCGATGTCGTTCTCGATGCAGCCGAGATTATAACCAAGAGGCATCTCGCCTGTTTTGTTGCCGCTGGTAAAACCGGCCGGGAGTCCCGCCGGAATCTTATGGCGCAGCTGCTGGCCTTTGAGCAGTTCGATCATCTTGGCATCCGCCTCCTCGTTGACGCACTTCCCGTGATAGAGATCGGACAGGAGCATCCGGCAGGCCTTGCCGCTGATATAGTTGTCATCCGTCGGTGCGGGATCGAGGAACCGGCGGCCCACATGGACATTTACATAGCCGTGCTGGTGGCAGAAATCGTTGATGACCTGTGCGCCTTTGTGGAAATCGCCGCCGCCGCAGATCTCGATGCAGCGGTTGGCCGCGTCGTTGTCACTGACAGTGATCATGGCAGTCAGCAGGGATTTAAGTTCCCCTTCATAGCTTTCGTGGTAATCCACCGCGCTTTCCTCATCCTTCGGATAGCAGACCTTGTCATAGATCGTCGCCATGATAAATACCTTGATGACACTGGCGGACAGGACCTGGCTTTCCTCATTGAACGACTGCACCACTCCGCTCTTCATATCTTCCATGCTGACGACCCAGGTCTCTCCCATCTGCAGGCGGGGTACGATATAGGTACTGCAAAGCTCTTCCATAGCAGGATTTTCCGGAATTCTCGGGACTCCGGGAATCTCTCCTTCTCCGATTCCTTCAAAGGCTTCTGCTTCGGCGTTCTTTTCCGGTTCGGTCTCACCGTTCACTTCGCTCTTGTTAGGCTCTGTCTGCGCATTCCGTTCACTCGTCATCTCCGTCTCCTGCGCCGGGACCGTCATTGCCGGCATAATGGCCATGGATACCGCTGCTGCCAGAGCGGCTGCTTTTACCAGGAAGTTCCTTCTCATCTGTAAGCTCCTTTCTCGTCGCTGTCCATACAAAACGGAGCCGACGCTTTAGTCAAGTCCTTCACGACTGTCTGCGCCAGCCCCGCCTTTTAAGTATATCTATGATCGGTTATTCGAGGTCTTCATCCTCCGGTCCGTCCTCGTCCGACTCATCGCCTTCCTCTTCCGGAAGCATCTCTTCATCGGTCATCTCCTCGTCGGTGATTTCTTCATCATCCGGGATTTCTTCATCCGTCTCACCGCCGACGGCCTCTTTTACGAGCGCCGCACAGGCAACCGCATCGTCCTCGCCAAGGTTCATCAGCTTCACGCCGGAAGTGCTCCTTCCAAGGACGGAGATACTTGCACATCCGGTGCGGATAAGAATTCCGCCGGTGCTCACCAGCATGATCTCCTGCTCGTCGTCCACGGCAAGCGCGGCGATCACTTTTCCGGTCTTCGGAAGGATGTTGTATGCCTTCAGTCCTTTGCCCGCCCGGTGCTGCATGGTGAACATGCCGATGTCCGTGCGCTTTCCGAGGCCTTTCTCCGTTACCGAGAGGACCTGCGGTCCTTCCGCGGAGGAGACCATGGAGACCACCTCATCGTCCTTCGTCAGCCGGATGCCGATCACGCCCATGCTGACACGTCCGGTCTTGCGGATATCACTTACCGGGAAGTGGATGCCCATGCCGTTCCTGGTGATCAAAAGGACATCATCGTCCCTGTAAGCCAGGCGCACGCCGATCAGCTCATCATCTTCGCGCAGCACGATCGCAGCAAGCCCTTTTCGCCGGACATTAGCGTACTCGGACAGGTCGGTCAGCTTCACATTGCCCTTCCGGGTCGCCATCAGCAAGCTTCCCTCTTCCTCGAAATCGGACAGGGAGATGATCTTGGTGATCTTTTCTCCGGGCATCAGCTCCAACAGGTTGACGATCGCCGTCCCCCTTGAGCTTCGTCCCGATTCGGGGATCTCATAGCCTTTGAGCTTATAGACCCTGCCGGTGTTCGTAAAGAACAGCAGGTAGTCGTGCGTCATGGTCATCAAAAGCTCCTGAACATAATCGTTCTCGAGCATCTGCATGCCGCGTACGCCTCTGCCGCCGCGGTTCTGGGAACGGAACTGGTCTTTGGTCATCCGCTTGATATATCCCAGCGAAGAGAGCGAGATGATGACATCGTTCTTCGGGATGAGGTCCTCGTTGGAGAAATCCATCTCGTCGCGGCTGATGGCCGTTCTTCTGTCGTCTCCGTATTTCTCGGCTATTTCGCAAAGTTCCTTGCGGATCACGCCGAGAAGCAGGTTTTCGTCGGCGAGGATCGCCTTGAACTCTTCGATCTTCTTCTGCAGTTCGGCGTACTCGCTCTGGAGCTTTTCACGCTCCAGACCTGTCAGTGCGCGAAGCCTCATGTCCACGATCGCCTGTGCCTGTGCATCGCTTAAGGCGAACCTTGCAATCAGGCCTTCCTTGGCGGTCTGGGCGTTGGCCGAATTGCGGATGATATGGATCACTTCGTCGATGTGATCAAGCGCGATCAGCAGTCCTTCCAGGATATGAGCCCGCTCCTGCGCCTTGTTGAGGTCGTACCGGGTCCTGCGGGTGACAACGTCTTCCTGGTGGCGCAGATAGTGCGTCAGCATCTCCTTAAGCGTCATCACTTTCGGCTGGTTGCCGACCAGTGCGAGCATGTTCACGCCGAAGGTATCCTGCAGCTGGGTATGTTTATACAGGCGGTTTAAGATCACCTTGGCATTGGCATCGTGGCGCACATCGATGGTGATGCGCATGCCCTCACGGGAGGACTCATCCGTGATGCCGGTGATGCCGTCGATCTTCTTGTCCCTGACAAGTTCCGCCATCTTCTCGATCAGCCTCGCCTTGTTGACAAGGAAAGGCAGCTCCGTCACGACGATGCGGTTCCTGCCGTTATGCAGCGTCTCGATATCCGTGACCGCCCTGACCCGTACTTTGCCGCGTCCGGTCCGGTAGGCTTCCTCGATGCCGCTTCTTCCCAGGATCTGCGCGCCGGTGGGGAAGTCGGGTCCCTTAACGATCTCCATGAGCTCGTCGATGGAGGTCTCACGTCCCTCTTCCACCCGGTTGTCGATCATCTTCACGATCGCTGCCGTCACTTCCCGGAGATTGTGGGGCGGAATGTTCGTCGCCATACCGACGGCGATACCCGACGACCCGTTCACCAGAAGATTCGGGAACCGGGACGGGAGCACCGCGGGCTCTTTCTCCGTCTCATCAAAGTTCGGGACAAAGTCCACCGTATCTTTATTGATATCCGCCAGCATCTCCATGGAGATCTTGCTGAGCCTGGCCTCGGTGTAACGCATGGCCGCAGCCCCGTCGCCGTCCACCGATCCGAAGTTTCCGTGCCCGTCTACCAGCGGATAACGGAAAGACCAGTCCTGGGCCATATTCACCAGCGCGCCGTAGATGGAACTGTCGCCGTGCGGATGATATTTACCCATCGTATCGCCCACGATACGGGCGCACTTGCGGTGCGGCTTATCGGGACCGTTATTCAGCTCGATCATGGAAAAGAGGACTCTTCTCTGTACCGGTTTGAGTCCGTCTCTGACATCGGGCAATGCCCTGGAGGCGATGACGCTCATGGCGTAGTCGATATAGGACTCCTCCATTGTCTTTTTCAGATCTACTTCCAGTATCTGATCAAAAATATTGTCTTCCAAAAGATCTCCTCCGCTTCTTCCTTATGCCGCATCTTTATACGTCAAGGTTCTTTACGCGCTGCGCATTGGACTCGATGAATTCCCTTCTCGGCTCCACCTGGTCGCCCATCAGCGTTGTGAAGGTCACATCAATGGCCGATGACTGCGCATCGTCCATGGTCACTCTCTTCAGGATGCGCTTTTCGGGATCCATAGTCGTCTCCCAAAGCTGTTCGGCATCCATCTCACCCAGTCCTTTGTAGCGCTGTATCTTATTATTCTGGTCGCGGCCCACCTCTTCGATGATGGAGGCAAGCTCCTCGTCGCTGTAGGCATACCAGATCTTTTTGTTCTTCTCAAGCTTGTAGAGCGGCGGCGTTGCCAGGTAGACATACCCCTGTTTGATCAGCTCCGGCATGAACCGGTAGATGAATGTCAAAAGCAGCGTCGCAATATGGGCGCCGTCGACATCGGCATCCGTCATGATGATGATCTTGTGGTATCTGAGCTTCGAGATATCAAAATCATCGTGGATGCCGGTTCCGAAGGCTGTGATCATGGCCTTGATCTCGGCGTTGCCGTAGATCCGGTCAAGCCGGGCCTTCTCCACGTTCAGTATCTTTCCGCGAAGCGGAAGGATCGCCTGGGTCGCGCGGCTCCTGGCCATCTTGGCGCTGCCTCCGGCGGAATCTCCCTCCACGATATAGATCTCGCAGTTGGCGGGATCTTTGTCCGTGCAGTCTGCCAGTTTGCCCGGCAGGGACAGTCCGTCGAGCGCGCCTTTCCTCCGGGTAAGTTCCCTGGCTTTCCTGGCCGCCTCCCTGGCCCGCTGGGCCATAATGGATTTGTCGAGGATCTGCCTGGCGACCTGCGGGTGCTGTTCAAGGAACACCTGCAGCGTGGACGAGAGCACGTTTTCGACTGCTCCCTTCGCCTCGGAGTTGCCGAGCTTCTGCTTGGTCTGTCCCTCAAACTGCGGCTCCGCGATCTTCACGCTGATCACGGCGGTCATTCCCTCACGGATATCCTCACCGGAGAGATTGGGCTCGCTGTCTTTCAGAAGCTTGTTCGCCCTCGCATAATCATTGAACGTCTTTGTCAGCGCATTTCTGAAGCCCGTCAGGTGTGTTCCGCCCTCCGGGGTGGTGATGTTGTTGACAAAGCTGTACGTACTCTCGGAATAAGAATCGTTATGCTGGAATGCGATCTCTACCTGGACACCGTCTTTTACTCCTTCGCAGTAAATGATCTCCGGATAAAGCTCCGTCTTTCCGGTATTGAGGTAGGTGACGAACTCTTTGATGCCGCCCTCATAATGGAATGAGCGGACCTTCTTTTCCTCTCCCCTCTCGTCCTCGAGAGTGATGCGAAGGCCGGCGGTCAGAAATGCTGTCTCGCGCAGGCGCTCTTTTAAGGTATCAAAATCGAATTCGGTCTCCTCAAATATCTCATCGTCCGGGAGAAATGTTACTTTCGTTCCTGTCAGCCGCGGATCGCACTCATCGGCGATCTCCAGCTTGTACATGACCTTGCCGCGCTCATAGCGCTGCTGATACACCTTTCCCTGAGAGTAGATCTGTACTTCCAGCCATTTGGACAGGGCATTTACAACAGATGCACCGACACCGTGCAGGCCGCCGGATACTTTGTATCCCCCGCCGCCGAACTTTCCGCCGGCGTGCAGCACCGTAAAGACGACTTCAACAGCAGGCACGCCTGCCTTCGCGTTGACGCCTACCGGAATTCCCCGCCCGTCATCGATGACCGTCACGGAATTGTCCGGATGGATCGTCACGACGATATGATGACAGAAGCCGGCCAGCGCCTCGTCCACCGAGTTGTCCACGATCTCGTAGACAAGATGGTGAAGACCCCTGGCGGAAGTACTGCCGATATACATGCCCGGACGTTTTCTCACCGCTTCCAGTCCTTCAAGGATCTGGATCTGGTCCGCACCGTACTCCTGTTCTTCATTCACCTTGTTGTCAAAAATATCAGTCATCGGAAACCTCCTGTTTTTCCGTTATTTCCGTATCTGAAACCCGGCCGTTCTCCACATGGAAAAGCCGGTCTATCTGAAACCCGTTCCGGGTAAAATCTTCCACGCCCGTACAAGTGATCAGCGCCTGTACTTTATCAATGCTCTGCAGCAGAAAATGCTGCCGGTTCTCATCCAGTTCGGAGAGGACATCATCCAGAAGAAGAATGGGGCGTTCTCCCTTGACCTTCGAGATCAGTTCGATCTGTGCCAGTTTCAGAGAAAGGGCACCGGTCCTTTGCTGTCCCTGAGAACCGAAGCGCCTCAGTTCAATGCCGTCCGCCTCGAAGACCAGGTCGTCCCTGTGCGGGCCGCTGCAGGTCATCTTCATGCGGATATCTCTCTCACGGTTCTGCGCCAGTACTTCCGGAAAATCGTCCGCCTCCACATCCCGCCGGTAGATCACCTTAAGATGCTCCTTTTCACCGGACAGTTTCAGGTGGATGGGGGCAATCAGCTCATTGAGCGAAGCGCAAAGTTCTTCTCTTTCCCGGATGAGCGCGCGTGCGCAGCGGACCAACTGTTCATCCCACACGGAAAGCAGCATCTCATCGCCGCCTTTAAAGGACATTTCCCGAAGGATGCGTCCGCGCTGCGCGAGCGCCCGGTTATAATCCGCCAGGTTCTTTAAATACACCGCGCTCTGCTGGCAAAGCTGCATATCCATAAACCGCCGCCGGTCGGACGGTCCGCTCTTGATGATCTGCAGATCCTCCGGAGAGAAAAACACAAATCCGCCAAGCGCCAGCAGCTCACCGGCCCGCCTGATCGGCACGCCGTTTACCGCGATCGCTTTCGAGCGGTTTTTGCGAAGATGCATATCGATCCTGTACGGGAGCTCCTCTTTGAGGATATTCATCCGGATATGAGCCTGCTCGCAGCCGAACCGGATCAGGTCACGGTCCCTGGCACCCCGGTGGGACCTTGTCGTCCCGCACACAAACACCGACTCGAGAATATTGGTCTTTCCCTGGGCATTTCCGCCGTAAAAGAGATTTCTCCCTTCATCAAGTTCGAGCGTAAGCGTCTCGTAATTCCTGTAATTTTCCAGACTGACAGATTGAATGATCATTTCGCGATCTTCACCGTTTTCCCGTCAAAGGTGATCTCATCGCCCGGAAAGAGTTTTCTTCCCCTGGCGGTATCCACCTGTCCGTTAACGCATACCTGTCCGTCCTGAATCACCAGCTTGGCCTCGGCGCCTGAAGATACCAGGTTCAGCGCCTTGAGCGCCTGTCCGAGTTTGATATGGTCATCCTTGATCTTAAATTCTTCCATCCCGCTCCTCTTTACTCCACAAAATTCACGGGAAGCACAAGATAGATGTAACTGTCTTTATCATCCCGGATAAAACAGGGCGACTTGCTGTTCATAAAATACATATCCACATTTTCATCGTCGATCGCCCTGAGCGCATCAAGCAGATACTTCGGATTGAAGCCGATCTTGATATCACGGCCTTCCTTCTCGATGCCGATCAGGTCATCCATGGAACCGATATAGGATGTGATCTTCAGCTCCATCTCCTCATCACCGATATTCATGATGATCGGCTTGCGGTCATCTTCCCTGACCATCAGCGTGGAACGATCGATACAATCCACTAGCTCGCGGCGGTTTACCGTGATTCTTGTCTCATAATCCGTAGTGAGCATCTGGTCCACATTGAAATATCTTCCGTCGATCAGCCTGGAGACGACGATCGTCTCATCGAATGAGAACATGATCAGGTTTTCTGAAAGATAGATATTGACTTCATCCTCAAGACCGCCGGTCAAAATCTTGCTGATCTCGCTGAGCGTTTTGCCCGGAACGATCGCCGACATGGGGCTGTAGTGGTCTTTGAGCAAAACTCTTCTGATGGATACACGATGTCCGTCGAGCGAGATCACCCTTAAAACATCATCGTTGATCTCAAAATATTCACCGGTCATGATCTTGTTCGGATCGGAAGCGGAAACTGAAAACAGCGTCTGCCGGATAAGATCACGAAGCGACAGCTGGGAAAGCACGACTCCCTTTTCCTGCTCGACAGCGGGAACCCGTGAAAAATCATCACCCTCAAGGCCCGGAATCTGGAATTTTGCCTTTTCACAGCGAATGGATGTATTCATCAGGTCATCGCTTTCAATAACGACCATTTCGTCGGGCAGCTTGCGGATGATGTCGGAGAACAATCTCGCGTCGAGCGCGATCATTCCCCTCTTATCCACCGTACCTTCAATGACAGTCTCAATTCCCAGTTCCATGTCATTGGCAGTCAGGGTGATCTTCTGAGTGGAAGCATCGATCAGGATGCACTCCTGGATGCTCAGGGTCGTCCTGACCGGAACAGCCTTCATGACAATATTGATACCGCGGATCAGTTCGGATTTCAGACAGGATATTTTCATGTGTCGGTTTCCTTTCGTGAAATAAAAAATTTTTTCAAGAACGCCACCAGCGTTCTTGCCGCGCCGCGCTCGGTGCGAAGCACCATTCCTCTGAGCGCGGCTGCGATCCGCCGGAGGCTTTATCTTGGAGGGAGATTGAGACTCCCACCAAGACTGATTTGCTATAACTCACCACCTATAGAGGTGGGAGTCTCAATGGAGTGACAAGATGAACAGGAGGCCGCCGGCTGATTTAAAAATATAAATAAATCATTCGTATTCTTATAAGGGGCTGTGGGTATGTTGATAAGTCAACAAAAGCCCTGTATCAATAAGTATTGCCGCCTGTAAAAGTGCGTGGATTTTCTTCCGGATCATGTGGACATCAAAGCACTTATCAACCGTTCGGATTGATCTTCTTTTTAATGATGTCCATCGTGTTCTGCAGCGTCTGTGATGTCTCCAGTTCTTCCTCGATCTTCCGGATGCCGTGGCTTACGGTGGAATGATCGCGGTCACCGATATAATGGCCGACGCTCTTTAACGGGATATCGATCATATTCCGGCAAAGATACATAACGATCTGCCTGGGAATAACGATCTCACTGTTGCGCTTGTTTCCCGTGATATCGGACGGCTGGATGTGGAAATGCTCCGCGACTGTTTCGATGATCAGCTCCGGCGTGACCGCGCGGTTCTGGTCCGGGGAAATATAGCTGCGAAGAGCTTCCTCCGCCAGTTCCAGTGTGATCTCCTTCTTTTCAAGGGTGCCCAGGGCGACCAGCATGTTCAGGGCGCCTTCAAGCTGCCTGATATTGAACTTGATATTACTGGCGATGTAGTCGATAACGGCATTGTCGATCTCGCGGCCTTCCGACTCAGCCTTCCTGTGAAGGATAGCGACCCTCGTTTCATAGTCGGGAAGAGAGATATCCGCCAGGATGCCCCATTCAAAGCGGGAGCGCAGCCTTGCTTCAAGCGTCTCGATCTCCTTGGGAGGCTTAT
Source organism: Porcincola sp. (assembly GCA_045118075.1). GTDB lineage: Bacteria > Bacillota > Clostridia > Lachnospirales > Lachnospiraceae > Merdiplasma. Next base: position 18,137 of record JBGUOI010000157.1, read on the forward strand.
CGCTGGAGATGATGATCTGCTTTTTGTTGCCGTGCAGGTCGTTGAAAGTGTGGAAAAATTCCTCCTGGGTAGCTTCCTTTCCTATTATAAACTGGATATCGTCGATAAGAAGGACGTCAACATTGCGGTATTTCTCCCTGAAAGAAGAAAGCGCCGTATTATTACCGTTTCGGATGGCACCGATCAGCTCATTGGTGAACGTCTCACTGGTGACATAAAGGACTCTCTTTTCAGGATCCTTCTCCAGAATAAAATGGGCGATGGAATGCATCAGATGGGTCTTTCCCAGACCGGCACCGCCGTACAGGAACAGCGGATTATACATCTTGCCGGGAGATTCAGCCACAGCTAAAGAAGCGGCATGGGCAAACTTGTTGCTGCCGCCTACGACGAACGTATCGAAGGTATATTTCGGATCCAGGTTGGCCCGCTCAAACACATCACTGGGAATATCAGTCGCAGCAGAGCCTGCAGAGCCGATCTTCCGCTCCAGCGCCCTGGCCTGGTCCGGAAGGATAAACTCAATGTCATATTCCGTTCCGGTGATCTCGGCGATCGCCACCTTGATCGGGAACATGTACTTTTTATTGATATAATCTACGCCCATCTGCTCAGAGGGAACAAGGATCGTTACGATATGTTTCTCCTCGTCGATATTGTGGACGGTAAGAGGCATAAGCCATGTCTTGAAGGAAATCTCGGAAAGATCATGCTCCGCCTTTACGGTATAGAGGATATCTTCCCATTTTTCTCTGATCAGTTCCATAAAAGGTGCTCCTTTAGATAATTTACCAGTCTCTATATTAACCTAAAAACCAAAAAAACACAACCACACATATAATAATAGGAAAGAAGAGCATTACAAAAAAAGAACACAATTATCCACATTTTGTGGATATATTGTGGAAAAACGGCGCATTTTGATGTGGATGAAATGGGGAATAAGACCACATATGCACAGGGCAGGCCTGTGAATTTGGTGTACGGGAAAATCCACAAACAGGAAATATGCTTCGGCCAGTTCATTTAAAGAAGTTCCATCGCTCCCGGTCTGTTGCTAAATCAAACCGAATATGATATTTTTTACTTAGTATGTTTATCATGCAAATTCTCATACATGATCATTAAAAGAAAGGATGAAGACCTATGAAAAAGCTTGTGCTCGTAAGACATGGCGAAAGTGAATGGAACAAACTGAACCTGTTTACAGGGTGGATGGATGTTGATCTGAGCGAAAAAGGCCGTGAAGAAGCCAGAAACGGCGGTAAGGTCCTTAAAGAGGAAGGCTATGATTTTGATATCTGCTATACCTCTTACCTGAAGAGAGCCATTCATACCCTGGATCTTGTTCTTGATGAGATGGACAGGTGCTGGCTGCCGGTCGTTAAGACATGGAAACTGAACGAGCGTCATTACGGTGACCTCCAGGGACTGAACAAAGCTGAAACAGCAGAAAAATACGGCGAAGACCAGGTTAAGATCTGGAGACGTTCATTCGATATCAAGCCCCCCGCACTGGATCCGAACGATGAGCGCAGCGCAACAAAGCAGGCTATGTACAGAGATGTAGATCCCGCTCTGCTTCCCGCAAACGAGAGCCTTGAGACCACGATTGAAAGAGCCGTACCGTTCTTCGAAGAAGTGATCAAGAAAGATATGGAAGCCGGAAAACGCGTCATCATCGCTGCACACGGCAACTCCTTAAGAGCTCTGGTGAAATACTTCGACAACCTTACACCCGAAGAGATCATCAGCGTCAACATCCCGACGGCAGTACCGCTTGTATATGAATTCGACGATGACTTCAAAGTGATCCGCCACTACTATCTTGGCGACCAGGAAGCAATCGCAGCGAAGATGCAGGCAGTTGCCAACCAGGGCAAGAAGAAATAATTTGTGACAGGGGATACTCCTCCAATATTTTGCGTTATAACAACATAAGGCAAAGTCAAAGGATCTTAAGCTGATTTGCCGCTTTTGAAAACGCGAGCATATGCTTAAGATCCTTTTGTCTTTGTCATTATGTTGATACACCCGCTCTATTTTCAAGGACGGTCCTGTGTCTTCCTCTGATTGACAGGAGAAACTCCTCTTCAAAAAATCAGAGAATAAAAAAGCACCACCCTGTTCCAAAGGGGACGTTACCGCAGCGCCGGTACTTGGCGAGGGCGAAGCCCGAGCCTTATGTACCGCTGCGCGAGGTAA
>JBGUOI010000158.1:0-4725 GCA_045118075.1 Porcincola sp.
AGACCGAGTGCTACTTCCCCACCTGGATCAACAAAGAGAGCGCTGCCCATGTGAAGGCATTGACCGATGCCCATAAAGCCCTGTTCGGGGATGAGAGGATCGGGGATGAGAGCGCCATGAGCACCAGAAAAGGAAGACCGCTCACGGATAAGTGGACTTTCTCGACCAACGGCGTGGCTATCCAGGGAAGGTACCAGATCCCCTGCGTGGGATTCGGTCCCGGCGCCGAGAGCCAGGCGCACGCGCCCAATGAGATCACGTGGAAGCAGGACCTGGTGACCTGCGCCGCGGTGTACGCGGCGGCCATCTGCCTGTACCCGCAGGAAGAGAAGACCGGAGACGTGACCCAGTTCCGTGCCGGAAAGACCGATAATGACATCCTTTAATAAAGAAAGTGAGGGAGCAATGGATTTTTCATTTGAAAGCTGTATCCGAAGACTTGGAGAACTCGATTTTAAGAACATGTTCGGGAGAGATTTCTTCCTGACCTGGGAGAAGAGCGACGATGAACTGGCGGCCGTCTTTGCCGTGGCGGATGCGCTGCGCGCGCTCCGTGAGAAGAACATCTCCACAAAGATCTTTGATTCCGGCCTGGGCATCTCCATCTTCCGTGACAACTCCACGCGCACCAGGTTCTCTTTCGCATCGGCCTGCAACCTGCTGGGACTGACCGTCAGGGATCTGGACGAGGGAAAGAGCCAGATCGCCCACGGCGAGACCGTGCGTGAGACGGCCAACATGATCTCCTTCATGGCGGATGTCATAGGCATCAGAGACGACATGTACATCGGCAAGGGCAACGCCTACATGCACCAGGTCGTGGATGCGGTGACCGAAGGATACCGGGACGGCGTGCTCGAGCAGAAACCGACACTGGTAAACCTTCAGTGCGATATCGACCATCCCACGCAGTGCATGGCGGATATGGCTCATATCATCCACGAATTCGGCGGAGTGGAGAACCTGAAAGGAAAGAAGATCGCCATGACCTGGGCTTATTCTCCCAGCTACGGCAAACCCTTAAGCGTCCCGCAGGGCGTGATCGGCCTTATGAGCCGTTTCGGCATGGACGTGGTGCTCGCTCATCCGGAAGGGTATGAGGTGATGCCGGAGGTGGAAGAGGTGGCCCGCGCCAACGCGGCCGCCAGCGGCGGTACCTTCACGAAGACAGCCTCCATGGCCGAAGCCTTTAAGGATGCGGATATCGTCTATCCCAAGAGCTGGGCGCCGTTTGCCGCGATGGAGCGCAGGACGGACCTTTACGGCGCGGGGGATTTCGCCGGAATCGATGCGCTCGAGAAAGAACTGCTGGCACAGAACGCGGCCCATATGGACTGGTGCTGCACCGAAGAGATGATGAAGAAGACAAAAGACGGAAAAGCGCTGTACCTGCACTGTCTGCCGGCGGACATCAATGATGTCAGCTGCAGGAACGGTGAAGTCGCAGCCTCCGTGTTCGACCGCTATCGTGTGCCGCTTTACAAACAGGCCAGCTTCAAGCCGTATGTGATCGCCGCCATGATCTTCCTGGCAAAGGTGAAGGATCCGGCTGCTAAGCTGCAGGAGCTGGAGAAAAGGAATACACCGCGGTTTTTTAACTGAGAGACAACAAGATGACAGGGGATGGTCCTCTGTCATCTTGTCGTAAAAGAGGAGGATCTTACAATGGGAAAGCGGATCGTGGCCGCCCTGGGCGGCAATGCGCTCGGCAAAAATCTGCCCGAGCAGATGGCGGCAGTCCAGAAAACGTCGAAAGCGCTGGCGGACCTGGTCGAGCAGGGGCATGAACTGGTGATCGTTCACGGAAACGGCCCGCAGGTCGGGATGATCCAGAATGCGATGACGCTGCTGACCCGCTCGGAGCCGGAGAAATACATCCCCTGCCCGCTCTCGGTGTGCGTGGCGATGAGCCAGGGCTATATCGGTTATGACCTGCAGAATTCACTTCGCGAGGAGCTGCTGGACCGGCAGATCGACAAGGGCGTTGCGACGGTGCTCACCCAGGTGGAGGTGGATCCTTTTGACCAGGCCTTTGAAAATCCCACTAAGCCGATCGGCGCGTTCATGACAAAGGAGGAGGCGCATCACCTGATGGTCGAGCGCAATTACCGGGTGATGGAGGATGCCGGACGTGGATGGCGGCGCGTGGTGGCCAGTCCTGTGCCGAAATCGATCATTGAGATCGATACTATTCGATCTATGATCCAGACGGATCACATCGTGATCGCCTGCGGAGGAGGCGGGATCCCTGTCTTTAAGACCAGGGGCCATCACCTGAAAGGCGCTGCCGCGGTCATCGACAAAGACCTGGCGGCCTGCCGGCTGGCCATAGAGCTGGAGGCGGATATGCTGGTCATCCTCACGGCAGTGGAGAAAGTGGCGATCCATTTCGGAAAAGAAGATGAAAAGTGGCTTAGTGTGATGACGCCCGATGAGGCGGATAAGTACTGCGCCGAGGGTGAATTCGCACCCGGGTCGATGCAGCCGAAGGTGGAAGCGGCCGCGGCTTTTGCCCGATCCGGAAAAGGCCGTGAGGCACTGATCACTCTGCTGGAGAAAGCTCATGAAGGCATCATCGGAAAAACCGGAACGATCATCAGACAAGGATAAGGAGGCTGGAGATGACGATCATCAAAAACGGAATGCTGGTATTGGAAGAAGGAGTGGTAAAAGGGGACCTTGCCTTTGAAGAGGGAAAGATCACCCGCGCGGGAGGACAGATCCCGGCCGGTGAGGGAGATGAGGTCTTTGACGCGGAAGGGTGCTTTATCTATCCGGGTTTTATCGACCAGCATACCCATCTCCAGATGGATACCGGCAGCGCCTGGACAGCAGATGATTTTGAGAGCGGCACCAGGGCGGCGGCCTGTGGCGGCACGACCACGATCGTGGACTTTGCGACCCAGGACCGCGGCGATACCATGATGCATGCATTGGAGATCTGGAAGGGCAGAGCCGAGGGGGTCTCGCGCTGCAATTATGCTTTCCACATGGCGATCACCGACTGGAATGAGCAGACAAAAAAAGAACTGGAAAAGATCCGCGAGGAAGGCGTGTGCTCCTTCAAGATCTATATGGCCTACGACAATCTGCGTGTTTCAGATTCCGAGGCGCTGGAGATCTTAGAGTCCATGAAGCAGATCGGCGGCCTGTGCGGGTGCCACTGCGAGAACGGACCGCTCATCACCACACTGCAGCAGCGCCAGATCGATGCCGGGAACACCGGCCCTGCGGGACATCCGGTAAGCCGCCCCGCGCAGGCGGAGGCGGAAGCCATCGACCGATACACCTGGCTGGCCTGCCTGGCAGATGTCCCGGTCTACATCGTTCATCTTTCCAGCAAACTCGGCCTGGAGGAAGTGAGGAAGGTACGTGAGCGCGGACAGACCGTTTATGCCGAGACCTGCCCCCAGTACCTGATCATGGACGATGAGAAATATCTTCTCCCCGGCTTTGAAGGTGCCAAATATGTGATGAGTCCTCCGCTTCGCGGAAAAGAAGATGTAAAAGCATTAAGGGAAGCCGTGCTTGCCGGGGAGATCGATGCGATCGCAACGGACCACTGCTCCTTCAATTACGGCAGCCAGAAGATTCTCGGGAAGGACGATTTCAGGAAGATACCCAACGGGGCTCCGGGAATCGAACACCGGCCTTCACTGGTGATCAGCCTGCTGCAGGATAAACTCGATCCGACGGCGCTTTGCCGTCTCCTTTCCGCAGGCCCGGCCAAACTGATGGGCATGTATCCGCGGAAGGGATCATTAAAGCCCGGTTCCGATGCAGACGTTGTGATCTGGGATCCGTCGGTAAACTGGACGATCGAGGCCTGCCATCAGCAGCAGAATGTAGACTATACGCCTTATGAAGGTACAAAGATCAGCGGCCGTGCCAGGGATGTTTTCGTGAACGGAATTCAGGCCGCCCATCTTGGCAAGCCTGTAGGTTCTCCTGCAGGGGAATATGTTAAGAGATGAGTAAAGACAGGAGCGGACGCATCGGCTGCATCGTGATGGCATCCGGACAGGCCTCGCGCTTTGGCGGGGGGAAGCTGCTCGCGCAGCTTGGCGGGAGAAGCGTCCTTTCAAGAACACTTGAATGTGTGAAAGATCAGCCGGAATTGGAAGTGAAGGCGGCGAGCATCTTTTCTGAAATTCGGGAAGAAGCTGCGCGCTGCGGTGTGTCGGTACTGACTCCGGAGGGACCGGCCCTGTCGGATACCATCCGCGCCGGCTTATCGGGAGAGTGGGCAGACCGCTGGGCGGGCTGCCTGTTCCTGCCCGGCGACCAGCCGCTCATCCGGCCGGAGACGATCAGTGGAATGTTGGATAAGTTCCTTGAAGAGCCCGCGGCGCCTATTCGCCTGTCATGGAAGGGAAAAGCCGCTTCCCCGGTGCTTTTTCCCTGTTCTTTGTTCGGTAATCTTCGCAGCCTGAGCGGAGAGCAGGGCGGGAACACTCTTCTGAAAAACCGGGCGGATGTCCGGCTGTGCGAAGCCGCCTTTGAATGGGAGCTGTGGGACATAGACACTCCGCAGGACCTGGAAAAAATCAGGCAGATGCTGTGATCAGCCTCCGATTATATGATGAGAAGAACAAAAAGCAGACGCAAACTTGTTTTAATGGAGATTGCGTCTGCTTTATTTAATCTGACTTTAGTCAGTTGAGCATGAGATATATTTGCTTGCAAATATATCCATGCGAAACAAAAAACCACCCGCTATGCGGG
>JBGUOI010000159.1:0-2297 GCA_045118075.1 Porcincola sp.
TGAAAGAATGCAGGATTGTTATGCAGGCGATATCGGGGATTATGGAAAGTGTGCTCTCCTTCGCGAATTGCATGAGCAGAGACTGTCCATCGGGGTTAACTGGTATAAAACTGATGCCGTCGTTTCAAAAAAGCAGGATGATGGCAAGTACTGCATTCCAGATCACCTCGCATCTTATGATATAGGCCTTTCTTCACGGTTGAGAAAGATATTTCATTCGCAGGATGGTATTGTCCGCTCAATAGCAGCGCTGGAGAATGAAAGGTTTATTGAAGGTGCCTTGTACTTCTCCGACGGTGTGCCGGTAGAACATCGCGACGAATGGCATCAGCGTGCTTTGAGCAAATTGTCATGTGCAGATCTGATTTTTCTTGATCCCGATAACGGGATGATTGCTCCTTCAGCAGAAAAAGACAAGCAAAAGCAGCGAAAATATGCTCTAGACGAGGAAGTCAAGGACTATCTTTCTCAGAGGCACAGTGTCTTGGTTTATCAGCACCGCCCCAGGGTAAATGAAGCAATGTACATCGATAGAATGATACAACGTTTTATGAACCTGACCCCAGAAGTGAAAAGAAGCGACATACAGGTCATCACCTTTCCTCGATATTCCGTCCGGGACTATTTTGCTATCAGTGTAAGTGAAGATCATCAGCTTAAGATCACGAGAACCATTACAAACATGGTGAACGGAGTATGGGGCTCTGGGAAAAAGCCGATGTGCCGTCTGCCGATCTGCATCGAAAACGCAATCTCCAACGGAACTCCGAACTCCCCAACGAAACAACACTCCCCAACGAAACCCGTGAGTAACGTTGGGGAATGAGTCGATCCGAAACCGGCAGATTGATGAAGGCTAACCATGCCGAAAGGAGGAGGTGACCAGAGTGCTGAACCCCCTTGATTTACGGGCATTGTACATATTCATTTGTATCAAAGTTGCTCTGGTTACAGAAAAAACCCTGTCAACTTTGATACAAACCAACGAAACTTATGAATCGACGCAAATCGACGCATTTTTTGAGTCGAAACCAAAAATCGACGCATTTTTGAAAATCGACGCAAATGCCCAAAGGCAGGAATACAAAATGGCATCCTGACACCAGAGATTCTGGAAGCAGGATGCCATTCTTTTTTCATCTCACTATTTCTTTGTTTTCGGAGCAGGCAATTCATCATACACAGCCGTCAGCAGCTGTGTCAGGAAATCCCTGTTATCGACATTGTCAACCAGCAGCATTTCTTTCGCGCCTTCATAAGGAAGCTCCATATCAGCATCCGGCATCATAGCCTTGGCTGATTTGGTCGGCTTGACCAGGAAGCGGTCATCATAAATGCCGCCGATGATTCTGCCGTTCATATACAGGATGTATTCTCCCATCATCTGTTTATGGGTGATCCCATCAACCCCTGAAAGCTGTTCCAGGATGAAGTCCAGGTATTCTTTGCTTGACGCCATGATCATTCTCCTTGAAAACAGGCCAGGGAGAAACGCACTCCCTGACCGGCCTTCCTTCATTCAATTGGGAAACAAAGCTCTGTCACATATTCATCCGGGTTCTGAGTTTCGTTTGGACTGACGTGGTAAATGTTGAACATGGGGCCGTTTACTTGATATCCGTTTTCATTGATCCAGGAGGCGACTGCGGCGGTCGCTTCGCCCATTTGGGCATAACTGCCCTTGATCACGCAGCTGGCCACCTTGACCGCCGGAAGTGTCCTGAATTTAACATGTTCCGTATCCTCATAGGTTCCTTTGACGGTCATGGAGACCATAATCTCCACATTCTCTTCCTTGTACTCTTTGTCCAGAAACGCTGCCGCTGCCAGACAAGGCTCTGCGGGGATCAGCGGCGTCTTGCTTTCGGCCATCATGCCCCAGAGCATGCCTTCATCCTCATAGCGTGGGACAACCATCTGCACGGTAGCTGCATACCTTTCAGGAATCGTTCTGATCGTAACATCATAATTCATATTCTGCTCCTTTCTCAGCCGTTTTCTGGCTGTTTCCAGAAGCATCAGCCTGTACTCCGTTTCCTTTGACAATTGAGACAGTTCCTCTTCTCTGGCGGACAGAAACGCGTCCAGTTTTTCCCGGTCGTCGTATATTTCCAGGATTCGGACGATATCCGCCAGAGCAAAGCCCATATCCTTGAGCGCGGTGATCCGTCCTATGACGAGCAACTGATCTTCCCGGTAATACCGATAGCCGGTAAAGGCATCTGTCTCGGCAGGCTTCAGCAGCCCGATGTCATCGTAATGGCGAAGCATTCTGATGCTTACTCTGGAAAGCTTTG
>JBGUOI010000160.1:0-3310 GCA_045118075.1 Porcincola sp.
ATCATCTGCCGCTCCGGACCGGGGCAGGGAAGAAGGATACAGCTGAGCGGCGTTTATGACAGCAGCGGAGAGAGAAAAGATGAAGACGGCTGATTTTGATTATGAACTTCCGGAAGAGCTTATCGCGCAGGATCCTCTCGAGGATAGGAGCGCATCGAGACTGATGATTCTCGATAAGAATACCGGAGAAGTAAAGCACAGTCATTTCCGGCAGATCGTTTCGTTCCTGCATCCGGGGGATGTGATGGTGATCAATGACACGAAGGTGATCCCGGCCAGATTGTTTGGGGTGAGACCGGGAAAGACCGGAAAGATAGAACTGCTGCTGCTGAAACGATTGGAAAATGATGTCTGGGAGACACTGGCAAAACCCGGAAAGAAAGTCCGTCCGGGCCAAAGGATCGAATTCGGGGACGGACTACTTACGGCGGAAGTTTTATCTGTAGGTGAGGACGGAAACCGGTTTGTCCGTTTCTTTTACGAGGGCATCTTTGAAGAGATTCTTGACAGGCTCGGCCAGATGCCGCTGCCTCCGTATATTCATCATCAGCTGGAAGATCCCTCGCGTTATCAGACCGTCTACGCAGTCCATGACGGTTCGGCGGCAGCTCCAACAGCCGGACTGCATTTTACACCTGATCTGCTGGAGCAAATCAGGGAAAAAGGCGTTAAGATCGTTCCGGTAACACTGCATGTAGGTCTTGGAACTTTCCGGCCCGTAAAAGTGGAAGATGTGAGCGAACACCACATGCACAGTGAGTTCTATCAGATCTCCCCCGAAAATGCGGAACTGATCAATGAGGCAAAAAGTTCCGGCAGACGCGTGATCGCAGTGGGAACGACATCGGCAAGGACGCTTGAATCGGCAGCGGATGAATCAGGCTTTGTCAGCGCCGGCAGCGGCTGGACCGATATCTTTATTTATCCCGGATACAGATTTAAAGTGGTGGATGAACTGATCACGAATTTCCATCTTCCGCAGTCGACACTGGTGATGCTGGTGTCTGCGCTGGCAGGCAGGGAGAATATCCTCAATGCCTACCGTGAGGCAGTCAGGGAACGTTATCGTTTTTTCAGTTTCGGGGATGCGATGTTTATCACATCAGGTCCCGAGGGTGAGTGTGATGGAGAATAGACAGATGAAGATCGGAGTGATGAGAGTCCGTGAGAATGCCAGGCTGCCTTTTTTCGGGAGCCAGATGGCAGCAGGGGCTGATCTGTATGCCTGCCTCGGTGACGAAAAGATCGTGATCGGACCGGGCCGGACGGTTATGATCGGAACCGGAATCAGCATGGCGATACCGGAAGGATATTTCGGAGGCGTTTTTGCCAGGAGCGGACTTGCTTCAAGACAGGGCCTGCGTCCTGCTAATTGTGTGGGTGTGATCGATGCGGATTACCGCGGTGAAGTGATCGTTGCCATTCACAATGATTCAGACGAGGAAAGGTCGATACGTGACGGAGACAGGATCGCGCAGATCGTGATCATGCCCTGTATGGATGTCTGCTACCAGCTCTGTGACAGCCTGGATGAGACGCAAAGAGGAGAGGGCGGTTTCGGTCACAGCGGGATACGCTGAAGTAATATGGCAGGTAAGATCAACTACCAGAAAGAACTGGATAAGATCCTTTCGGAAATCGGGACAGAGAGCGGAATGCGGCTCCTGCTTCACAGCTGCTGCGCTCCCTGCAGCAGTTATGTACTGGAGTATCTGTCCGATTATTTCGAGATCACGGATCTTTATTATAATCCGAATATCACTTCATCAGAAGAATATTACAAGCGTGAACGTGAGTTGGAATCTCTGATCGAAAGGATGCCCTTTCATCATCCGGTCCGTCTCCTGAAAGGGGAGTACCGACCCGAACGTTTCTTTGAAGCGGTCAGGGGAATGGAGGATATTCCGGAGGGAGGAGAACGCTGTTTTATCTGCTATGAGATGCGGATGCGGGAAGCGGCCGCTCTTGCAGCGGAAGGCGGCTATGATTTCTTTACGACCACGCTCAGCATCAGTCCCCTGAAAAACGCTGACCGGATAAATGAGATCGGAGAGAAACTGGAAAGAGAATACCATGTCCGACATCTTCCGTCGGATTTTAAAAAGAAGGGCGGATATCAAAGGTCAGTGGAATTGTCACATGAATATGACCTGTACAGGCAGGACTACTGCGGCTGTATTTTTTCAAAGAGAAACAGGAGGTAACCATGGCACAGCTCTGGGGCGGACGGTTTACAAAGGAAACCGAGGATAAGGTTTATCAGTTCAATGCTTCCATCGCTTTCGACCGGCGGCTTGTCCGGGCGGATATAAAAGGAAGCCTTGCTCATGTGTCGATGCTTTCGAAGCAGCAGATCATTACAGCCGAAGAAGCGGAAAAGATCAGCGAAGGACTTAACGGCATCCTTGAGGATGTCCTTTCCGGGAAACTGGTCATCACATCCGAATATGAAGATGTTCACAGTTTTGTGGAAGCGGTGCTGACCGAAAGGATCGGAGAGACGGGTAAAAAACTGCACACCGGCCGCAGCCGCAACGATCAGGTAGCCCTGGATATGAAAATGTACCTGAAAGATGAAATCAGGGCGATCGACAGGAACCTTCGCACGCTGACCGCGACACTTATGGATATCTGCGAAAAGAACACAAATACTTTTATGCCCGGTTTTACCCATCTTCAGAAAGCACAGCCGGTCACACTCGCTCATCATCTGGGTGCCTACACGGAAATGTTCCTGAGGGACCGTTCAAGACTGAATGACACGTATAAAAGACTGAATACCTGCCCGCTCGGTGCCGGTGCGCTTGCCGGAACAACTTATCCTCTGGACAGGGATTATACGGCAAAGCTGCTCGGATTTGACAGACCGACAAGAAACAGCATGGATTCGGTCTCTGACAGAGACCATGTGATTGAACTGCTCTCGGCACTTTCTCTTATCATGGCACACCTTTCGCGGTTCAGTGAGGAGATCATCCTCTGGAATTCAAATGAATACCGGTTCGTCGAAATAGACGACGCGTACAGTACCGGAAGCAGCATCATGCCGCAGAAGAAAAATCCGGATATCGCCGAGCTGGTAAGGGGAAAGACAGGAAGGGTCTACGGCGCCCTGATGCAGATGCTTACGACGGTTAAAGGTCTGCCGCTGGCTTACAACAAGGACTTCCAGGAGGATAAGGAATTCACTTTTGATGCGATCGACACGGTTAAAGACTGTCTTGAATTATTTGAAGGAATGATCAGGACCATGCGTTTTAACCGTAAAGTGATGGAAAGATCTGCTCTGGGTGGTTTTACCAATGCGACG
>JBGUOI010000161.1:0-21718 GCA_045118075.1 Porcincola sp.
CAGCGACTACCTGAAAGGATAATGAAGTTTGACACCATCCCGCGGATTCGCTATACTTTCCATATCGCCGCTCTTGGAGCGGCCATACCTTACGGAAGATAAAAACAGGGCTGAAAGCTTAAACGAGGTAGATCATGAAATGTCCTTACTGTAATCTCGATAATACAAGAGTCGTGGACTCCAGGCCGGCGGATGACAACACGTCGATCAGAAGGAGACGGATCTGTGATTCGTGCGGGAAACGCTTCACCACTTACGAGAAGATCGAGACCATTCCGCTGGTGGTCATCAAAAAAGACCGGACCAGGCAGCAGTATGACCGCCGCAAGATCGAAGACGGCGTCATGCGTGCCTGCTATAAAAGGCCGATCTCCGTGGAGAAGATCCGCGAATGCATCGATTCGATGGAGCGCGATATCTTTGCCATAGAAGATAAGGAGATCGAGAGCAGCCGGATCGGCGAGATCGTAATGGACCGCTTAAAAGAGCTGGACGCAGTGGCTTATGTGCGTTTTGCTTCCGTTTACCGTGAGTTTAAGGATGTCAATACCTTCATGGAAGAATTGAAAAAGATTCTGGAATAAAGAACAGTGAAACAGCGCGCAGAACAGTTAATAAACGGTAATTTTGAATATGAGGTGAAGCCGCCCCTCATCAGCCCGGAGAATATCAAAGTCCAGGCAGGCCCGGGACAGGTCGTGACCGGTTCGTTTACGATCGAGAGCCCGAATGAGAGGAAAGTGCGGGGCTTCGTTCATTCCTCAAATCCAAGGGTCACCTTTGATCCGGTCCAGTTTTTCGGGCTGTCTTCAAAGATCATGTTCCAGGCGGACCTGACGGGACTTGGCAGTGACGAGGAGACGGACGGCGCATTCACCATCTGTACTGACAGGGGGGAGTATACTCTGCCCTATCTTTTTGTGTGCTCAGACCGCACCCCGTCGGGTGAAAAAGACCTTTCGATGCCCGACCCGTACCGCCTGTGCGAGATGGCCAGAGAGGATATGGAAAAGGCGGCTGCCCTTTTTGATTCGGAGGATTACAGGAACTTCCTCGAAAAGTCAGATAAACGTCTTTATGCGATGTACCGTGAACTGACTGCAGCCAATGACGCACAGACGGCTCTGGAAGAATTCCTTATTACCTGCGGCCGGAAAAAACCGGTGGAGCTGACACTGGATGAGAACGCGGTGAAGCTGGAACGACCGAGAGGGTCCGTCCGGTCCGAGTTTACCATCCGGAAGAACGGGTGGGGATGCCTGCCGATCCGGATCACGTCCGATTCGCGGTTCCTGCGTCCTGAGAAAAAAGAACTTTCCACGCTGTCCTTTGTCGGAGACGAGTACAGGGTGGGTTATATTATCGACACCAATTTCCTCCACGGCGGCATCAACATGGGCAGGATCAGCGTCAGCACCAGCTACGGGACCCTGTATCTGGAAGTGACGGTGGACTGTCACCGCGGAAATGATGAGGAGAGATCGCTGAGGGTCCGGAAGCTGATGCAGAAAAAACTGCTGACGCTTTATATGGACCTGAGGATGAAGAAGATCGAGATGAGCAGCTGGGTGGAGCGCTCCCTCAGTGTCATCAGCAGCTACAAGAGAGCCGGCGGGGACGATGTGTTTGCGTCGCTGTTCATGGTGCAGCTGCATTATGCCGAAGGCAAGCGGATGAAAGCCGGCCGTCTCCTGCAGGAGATCGGGACGCACTCAAGCCGCTTTACGAATAATGAGCAGTATGCCTATTACCTGTATCTGACTACTTTCTTTGACCGCGACCAGGCCTATGTGGACCGGGTGGAAGCGAGGATACAGCAGCTTTTCCTGCAGCAGCGCGACAGCTGGATCATGCAGTGGGTGCTCCTTTACCTGCAGGAAAAATATCTGAGGAATGATCAGGCAAAGATCGAGGCGATCGCTGCCCAGGTAAGATATGGCTGCAGCAGCCCGATCATGTACCTGGAGGCGGCACAGATCTACCGCAAGGATCCCTACCAGCTGCGCAAGCTCGGATCTTTCGAGATCAAACTGCTGCTGTTTATGGCCAAATACCGGATACTCACGGAGGAACTTGCTTTCCAGGCCGCCAACCTGGCCATGCAGGGCCAGCCGTTCGAGCCCAAGCTTTTCAGGATACTCAAAAGCGGTTACGAGCTGACCGGCTCGAAAGACTTGCTCCGGGCGATCTGCCAGCTGCTGATCAACGGACAGAAGAAATCCCGCGAGTATTTTGAGTGGTATGCGCTGGGCGTTTCCGAAGATGTGCGCATCACCGGCCTTTATGAATACTATATGGAGACCATGGACACCATGGGGATCGAGAAGATGCCTCAGGTGATCCGGATGTACTTTGCCTATAACAATTCGCTCAGCTACCACCGGAAGGCAGCCGTTTACCGCGATATCTCGGACAACAGGGATAATGTCCCGCAGGTCTACCGCTCCAGCCGGACAGACATGGAGCATTTTGTGGTGGAACAGCTGGGACTGGGACGGGTGGACCGGAACCTTGCGGTCCTCTATGAACGTTTCCTGACAAGGCGTCTTTTAAACCGCAACCTGGCCGAGCAGCTGGCGAAGATTCTGTTCACCTTCGAGGTGACCTGCAAAAACCCGGAGATGAGTGCGGTCGTGGTGGTGCATGACTGCCTGAAAGAACCGGAGGAGACTCCGCTTAAGAACGGGCAGGCGAAAGTCCGTATTTATGCGGAGAACGCCGGCATTCTTTTAAAGGACAGGAGCGGACAGCTTCACAGCTCGGATACGCTCTACCAGGCAGAGCGTTATGTGGATTCTCCGCTGCTGATCACCTACTGCCGTGAGCTGGTTCCGGATAACCCCGGACTTGTGCTCTATATCACATCCCGCGGCGGAGAGGTGAATGAGGAGACGCTGCAGGCTTACATACGGGGAAGCGAGTACGACATGCTTCGTGACTGGTACCGTGACAGGCTGAGGCTGGCGCTGCTCGATTATTATGCCCGCAACGATATGGTCAGTGACCGCTATGAATTCCTCCGGTCGCTGAACGATTCAGACTACGTTCGGATCGGCAAGGGGAAACTCGTTGCCCTGCTGGCTCAGGAAGGCCTCTACGAAAAAGCTTTCTCCCTGATCGAGCAGTACGGCTGTGAGAATGTTGACCTGGCTGTCCTGGTCAGGATCTGTTCCCAGAATGTGCTCGGACGCGAGTATGAGGAGGATGATGTCCTGCTTGCCTACTGCAGCCGGTGCTATACGTTCGGGAAATATGATGACAACATCCTGACCTATCTGCTGATGTACTACGACGGTCCCATCGAGGAGATGAAGCGCCTGTGGCACAGCGGAAGGCAGAATGATATGGATACCATGGCGCTGGAGGAAAAGATCCTTTCGCTGATTCTCTTTACCCGGTCAGGGACCGAGGATACCGAACAGATCTACCTGGCCTACCGCAGCAAAATGGGGAGAAAGCGTACCGGCAGAGCCTACCTGAATCTGAAGGCATACGAGTATCTGATCCGCAATCTCCCGGTGAACGATGTGATCTTTGAGATCATCGAAACGAACATCCTGCGCGAAGAGCAGGTTGAAGATGTGTGCAAGCTGGCGCTGCTTCGTTATTTTTCCGGACTGCCTTCCCTCGGGGAACACCGTGAACATACAGTGGAGGCGCTCCTGAAGGAATATGACGAGCGCGATATCCGCTTTGACTTTTACCGCAAATTCCCGTACCGCCTGCGCAGGCGCTGTCAGCTGGAGGACAAGGTTTTCCTCGAGTATGTGGCTGATCCTTCCCATACGGTGATCGCCTGCTTCCGCAGGACGGGGGAGGAGGGCGAATTCGACAGGGAGCCCATGAAGAATGCTTTTGAGGGAATCTTTGTCAAAGAATTCATCCTCTTTGAGACAGAAACGCTTGAATGTTATATAGAGGAATATAACGGGGACGAGCTGATCAACACCTCGAGCCGCAGGATATTAAGCGGCCTTGGCGGTGAAGGCGCTCCGCGCGACCGCTTCGCGATGCTCGGAGAAATGTCCCGTTATGAACAGGACGGCCAGATGCAGAAGCTGTCCGAAGGACTGGAAAACTATCGGCAGCTGGATTACCTGACACAGAAGATCTTCCTTCTTGTCTAAGATCTAAGCTGATGGAGGCGGCCAGATGGCACAGGAAAAGAAAGAAACGGCAGTGGGGCTGCAGCTCGGAGAGCATTTTGCCCAGCTGACCTGGTATTATCAGGGAATGAAAGAACCGCTCACTCCGGGTGCCGATACGAAGGAGGGACCGGCGATCAGCCGTATCCCGGAAGGGACGATGGAGAATACGGATGCCCTGCGCTCATTCCTGGAAGGGATGATCCGCCAGGTACCGGATTTTCCCGGCTTTGAGACGCTCCATATCATGGTGACGGTCAGGGAACTTACCCAGGAGAAAGCGGGACGGATTGCGAATGCGTTGGAGAGCCTGGGGTGTCCGCGCAAAAACATCGGACTCCAGGACTATCTGTCCAGTTTCTACAGCTATACCATCAACCAGAAAAAAGAACTCTGGAATGGGGACGTAGCACTTCTTGAGTACCGGAATGACCAGATGATCGGTTATGTCCTGCACATTGACCAGACCAAGACTCCGGCACTGGTGACAGTGGAAGAGGCCGGGCGCCAGGCGGTGGATGAGTCACTTAAGGGAGACCGCAGCCAGGAAGACTGGGACAAAGAGAGGGACAGACTGCTTTTCGAACTGCTCAAGAAGATCTTTGAGCGCAGGAACGTGGTCACCTCTTATCTGATGGGAGACTATTTTGACGGCTCCTGGTCGGTCCGGTCATTCCAGTATCTGTGTCACAGGCGTCATGCTTTCCGAGGCGGAAACCTGTACACGAAGGGTGCATGCTATGCTGCCATGGACAGGGCCGGTATGATCCGCTTCCCCGATATGCTTTTCCTCGGAAAGGATATTGTGCGGGAAAACATCGGCATGAATATGCGGGTGCGGGGACGCCAGTGGTTCTATACGATCATCAATGCCGGCGTAAACTGGTATGAAGCTCATCACGAGTGCGAGTTTATTCCGGACGGGGAGAAGAACATTACCATTCTGACAAAACCCATGACGGGCGGAGACGAGGTAGAGCATATTCTTCGCCTGAAACGTTTTCCGCAGCGTCCCAACCGTGCTACCAGGCTGAGAATGACAGTGTATTTCACGTCTCCCTCGGAGTGTGTGGTAGAGGTGGAGGACCTCGGTTTCGGCGGATTTTTCAGGCCCTCCGGGAAGACCTGGAAACGCCGGATCTATATTTGATTCAAGAAACCATGCGATGAAAAAATACCGGAAAGGAGGTAGGCGCGATGAGCTTTGATCTTTGCCAGGTACAGCCGGCTTCAAAACCATATTTTATTGAGACGATCGGTGTAGAGATCTGGACGATCGAAGAATTGTGCTATCATCTCCATGAAAATGTTTATCTGGTGGATTCATCGATCATCAATGAGAAACTGTGTGACTGGATCCGCGATGAGCTGGGTTTGAAGCGGCTTTACCGCATTCTGTATGAACAGCTTGAAAAAGGCGATATCTCAGCGTTTATTACGTCCATATTCCGGGAGATCGGATACCTGAACCCGGAACAGTCCAGGCTTTATCTTGAAAAGCTCGGCCGGCTCGAAGTCCAGCCGGAGGATATGAAGCAGAAACTTAAAGGTGATTACCTGGTACGCTGCGGGATGCTCTCAAACGCGGTATCCGAATACCAGCACATTCTGGACCGCCAGGTACCCGGCAGCCTCGGAACGAGTTTTTATTCTGAGGTCTGGAACAATATGGGCTGTGCGTTTGCGAGGATGTTCCGCTTTGAGGAAGCGGCAGACTGCTTCCTGAATGCATGGCAGCTGGCGCACACCAGGAAGATGCTCAGGAGTTATGTCAGCGTCCTGCCGCTCTACCTGCCCGAGAATGTCTACGAGGAGAAACTTAAAGCACTCGGAGCAGACAGCACGGTGATCGGCAAGATCCAGGAGTACAACCTGAGAATCGCCAATGATGCCGCCCGCGAAAATGATCTTTCACAGGACGGGAAAAAGACGCCGCACGAGATGCTGGAACAGCTGAAAGAAGAATACCGCCGCAGCCGCGGAAGCGTGCGGAAAAACCAGGAAGCGGCAGCGCAGTAAAAGGCAGGAGGATGAACGCATGATGACAGACGGCTATATCAGTCCACTTTCAGAGAGATATGCCAGTAAGGAGATGCAGTATATCTTTTCACAGGATATGAAGTTCACGACCTGGAGAAAACTCTGGATCGCGCTCGCACGCACCGAGCAGGAACTGGGACTGCCTATCAGCGATGAACAGATCGAAGAGATGGAGCAGCATGTCTCTGATATCAATTATGAAGAAGCAAAGGCGAGAGAGAAGATCGTACGGCATGATGTGATGAGCCATGTCTATGCCTACGGGCTGCAGTGCCCGAAGGCAAAGCCGATCATCCATCTGGGTGCGACTTCCTGCTATGTGGGCGACAACACGGACATGATCATCATGAGGGAAGGCCTTGGGCTGATCCGGAAGAAGCTGGTCAACGTGATCGCGCAGCTCGGAAAATTCGCAGGTGAGTATAAAGGACTGCCGACCCTGGCTTTTACGCATTTCCAGCCTGCCCAGCCGACTACGGTCGGGAAGCGGGCCACGCTGTGGGCACAGGATTTTCTGATGGATCTGGAAGACCTGGAATATGTTCTTGGTTCCTTAAAACTGCTGGGATCCAAAGGAACGACAGGTACGCAGGCCAGTTTCCTGGAACTGTTCGAAGGAGACCTTGAGAAAGTCGATAAGATCGACCCGATGATCGCCGAAAAGATGGGCTTTGACGGATGCTATGCCGTATCCGGGCAGACCTACTCGAGAAAGGTCGATACGCGGGTCTGCAATATCCTTGCCGGAATAGCCGCCAGTGCGCATAAGATGTCCAACGATATCCGACTGCTTCAGCACTTAAAGGAGATCGAAGAGCCTTTCGAGAAGAGCCAGATCGGTTCTTCTGCCATGGCTTACAAACGAAATCCGATGCGCTCCGAGCGGATCGCTTCCCTGTCGCGCTATGTGATGATCGATGCGTTAAATCCCGCCGTCACCAGCGCGGTGCAGTGGTTTGAAAGAACGCTGGATGACTCGGCCAACAAGCGTATTGCGGTAGCGGAAGCTTTCCTGGCAACGGACGGGATCCTGGATCTTTGCCTGAATGTGACCGATAACCTTGCAGTCTATCCGAAGGTTATTGAAAAGCGCCTGAAGAGCGAGCTGCCGTTCATGGCTACGGAAAACATCATGATGGATGCCGTCAAGGCCGGCGGAGACCGGCAGGAGCTGCATGAGAAGATCCGGACGCTCTCCATGGAGGCGGGATATGCCGTTAAGGTGGAAGGAAAGGACAACGACCTGCTTGAGCGGATCGCGGCAGATCCGGAATTCAACCTGACAAAAGAGCAGCTGGAAGCGGCAATGGACACTTCCCGTTATATCGGTGCGAGCGAGCACCAGGTAGAACGCTTCCTGGAGGAACAGGTCGCGCCGGTGCTTGAGAAAAATAAAGAACTGCTGGGAATCAGCGCACAGATCAGCGTATAATGCTGCGGAATACGAGAGGAGCTTGAAAAGATGATTAAAGCAGTTGTAGGCGCCAACTGGGGCGACGAAGGAAAAGGAAAGATCACGGATACGCTGGCCGAGCAGGCTGACTATATCGTCCGCTTTCAGGGAGGTGCCAATGCCGGGCACACGATCGTCAACGATTACGGCAAATTTGCGCTGCATACGCTTCCGTCCGGTGTGTTTTACCAGCATACCGTAAATGTGATCGGAAACGGCGTTGCGCTGAATCTTCCCATCCTGACAAACGAGATCAAAAGCATCGTGGATAAGGGCGTGCCCATGCCCAGGATCGCCGTCTCCGACAGGGCGCAGATCGTAATGTCCTATCATATTTTGCTGGATAAATATGAAGAAGAGCGGCTGGGAAAGAACAGCTACGGTTCCACAAAGTCGGGAATCGCTCCGTTTTACTCCGATAAGTTTGCAAAGATCGGATTTCAGGTGAGTGAGCTGTTTGACGATGAGATCCTGAAAGAGAAAGTGAAAAAGGTCTGCACGCTTAAAAACGTGATCATAGAGAACCTGTATCATCAGGAACCCCTTAAAGAAGAAGACCTGATGGAGGAGCTCCATCGGTACAAAGAAATGGTCGCTCCCTATGTGTGCGATACCGCCGCCATGCTTTACGAGGCGGACAGGCAGGGAAAGACCATCCTGCTTGAGGGCCAGCTCGGAACGCTGAAAGATCCTGATCACGGAATTTATCCCATGGTCACCTCATCTTCGACACTGGCCGGATATGGCGCGATCGGCGCGGGCATCCCGCCCTATGCCATCCGCCAGGTCGTGACGGTGTGCAAAGCTTATTCAAGCGCTGTCGGCGCCGGGGAATTCGTCAGTGAGATCTTCGGGGACGAAGCGGATGAATTAAGGCGCAGAGGCGGCGACGGAGGTGAATTCGGCGCGACGACCGGAAGACCCAGGAGAATGGGCTGGTTCGACTGCGTGGCCTCCCGCTACGGATGCCGTCTGCAGGGAACGACAGATGTAGCCTTCACCGTACTTGATGTACTCGGCTACCTTGATGAGATTCCGGTCTGCGTCGGCTACGAGATCGACGGAAAGGTGACGGATGAGTTCCCGACCACTTCACTGCTGGCAAAAGCCAAACCGGTCTATGAAGTGCTGCCGGGCTGGAAATGTGAGATAAGGGGCATAAAGGAATACGAGAGTCTTCCGGAAAACTGCCGCCGCTATATTGAATTCATCGAAAGCAGACTTGGATATCCCATCACGATGGTCTCAAACGGCCCGGGCAGGAAAGATATCATCTACCGGACGTCGTCCTTATCCTGACGATCATTATCGCGGCGGTCTTTTAAGATCCCTGCCACGAGGAACATGGCGTAGAGAAGGACGGGGATAAGTACGGTAAGTACGATACAGGCGGTCAGCAGGGGGCGGATATCTCCCTTTGCGAAGACGCCTACGCAGAAGGTGACAAGATAAAGGATGATCAGGCCGACGGCAGTGATGAGCGCCAGAATACGTTTGATCTTTTCCATGTTTTTATTCTCCTTTTGATCGGGACCGCGAAGCAGCGGTCTTTAGTAAGGACATTGTAGCAGAAATAAAGTAATTGATAAAGAAGGAAGGAACAGATATGGCTTTATTACAGGATTGGAGAGATACCGCCTATTCACAGACAGAAGAAAAAGGGAAGATGGAACAGTTCTGGCAGGATTATTTCCAGAAAGAAAAAGCGATTTATGAGCAGCTGCTGGCTGATCCCGACACGGCGGTCACCGGCACCGTAAAGGAGCTGGCGGAGAAATACGGAGTCGACGTACAGATCATGACGGGCTTTCTGGATGGCATCAATGATTCTCTCGTTGAGCCGAATCCGATCGAGGAGATGGAAGAGGATACGCCTGTGAGCCTTGCCTTTGACAAGGAAAAACTGTACAAGAACATGGTAGATGCCAAAGCTGACTGGCTTTACGGACTGGATGCCTGGAAAGAGATCTACTCTGAAGAAGAACTGAAAGATCTTTACAGGGAAGCCAAGAAGATGAATACGATCGTAAAGGGCAAGAAGATCGGCAGGAACGATCCGTGCCCGTGCGGCAGCGGAAAGAAATATAAATTCTGCTGCGGCCGGAATGCCTGATCTTAAAAGGAGCAGAATATGTTGATCAAAAGAGCCGAGCGCGCGGCAGCACTGACAGTCCTGGGGTTTACGGCCGCAGTCGCGGCAGCCGGATGGCGCCTTGCCAGAAGGCAGGCTGCATACAGGGCCAAACAGGCGGCAGCGCTTTTCAAAGATGACGATTTAGATGAAAATGCCCTGACCTGGCCGGAAGATGCCGGGTGGGAAGAAGAAGCTGAAGCATCCGCAGAGATGACGGAAGAGACAGTCGAATCGGAGGAAACAGCCGCCGATGAGTGACATACATATATGGGACAGTCATGTTCATCTGTTTCCTCCTGAGATCTATGAGAACTGGGAAAAGTATGCCGGGATCGATCCGGTTTTCAAAACACTGACAGCAAGAAGCGAGACCCCTAACGGTACGCAGGAAGCGTGGGTCAACGGGGAAGAAGCACTGCTGCTTGCTGACAAGGCCGGTGTGGAAGGCATGTGCATGCAGGGCTGGTACTGGAACGATCCGGGGCTGATGCGGCTTCACAACGACTATATGGGACAGCTGATCGCCGATCACCCGGACAGGTTTAAAGCCTTTGTCAGCGTCAATCCGAAGTTCGGATGGGATGCTCTTTATGAGATCGAAAGATGCGCCGCCAAAGGCTTTTGCGGGATCGGAGAGCTGGGACCCGGAGCAAACGGCTATGATTTTAACGATCCTGATTTTCTGGCCGTGCTGGAGATGGCGCAGGCTTTGGACCTGCCGGTCTGCATCCACTGCGGAGAGAGCGTCGGAGCAGATTATCCCGGCAGGGACCGGACTTCACTCGATCCGCTTCCCGGGATCATACGCCGGTATCCGGACCTGAAGCTGATTCTGGCCCATCTGGGCGGCGGCATGCCGTTCTTTGAGCTGAACCGCCGTTTCCGGGGAATCTTTAAAAATGTTCGCTATGACCTGGCAGCGCTTCCCCTTTTGTACGATATCCGGATCGTGAGGGCTGTGATCAACCTTATCGGAAGCGAAAGGATCCTGTTTGGCAGCGACTTTCCGCTGCTGCTTTATCCGTCCGCGTGCCGCGAGGCGGATATGTCGATGTTTATCAGCCGGATGCGCTCTGAAGCCGGCCTTGACGAGGAAGAGTACAAAGCCGTTATGGGCGGAAATTTCCTCGACTTTATCCGCCGCGAAGAAGACATTTGAAAAAGCAAAAAAGATTTGTCCGGAAAGTGTTTGACAACGGACAGAACGTATGCTATCTTATTTAAGGCAATTTACAGGAAAGCAGAGTATCCGCTCTCACCCAGGCACGATCAGGTGACCCGTGGTTAATAGACGTAGATGCACCCATTCGGGTCGTATTGGATCTTTCATGCGGATAACTCTCGTTATCCGCATTTTTCGTTTAATTTTTCAATGGTTTAGGAGGTGTTTTGGCCATTAGTGATTTGATGATTAACGAGGAGATCAGGGACAGGGAAGTACGCCTGATCGGAGCAGATGGTGAGCAGCTTGGAATCATGCCGTCCAAGGAGGCACTGCGCCTTGCCAGGGAAGCTGAACTTGATCTGGTGAAGGTTGCGCCGATGGCCAAGCCGCCGGTGTGCAAGATCATTGATTACGGTAAATATCGTTATGAGATGGCCAGGAAAGAGAAAGAGGCCAAGAAGAAGCAGAAGAGCATCGAGGTCAAAGAAATCCGTCTCTCTCCGAACATTGATGTAAACGATCTGAATACGAAAACTGTGAATGCCAGGAAATTCCTTGAGAAGGGGAACAAGGTCAAGATCACGCTTCGTTTCAGGGGCCGTGAGATGGCGCATATGAATGCCAGCCGTCATATTCTGGAAGATTTCGCGAAATCCGTTGAGGATATCGCTGTGATCGATAAGCCGATCAAACAGGAAGGAAGATCGTTGACGATGTTTCTTTCCGGTAAGCGGTAAAAACTATTAAGGAGGAACTATCATGCCTAAAATGAAGACCAGCAGAGCTGCTGCAAAACGTTTCACAAAGACCGGAACCGGCCTGTTAAAGAGAAATAAAGCATACAAGAGCCATATCCTGACTAAGAAATCCACAAAGAGAAAGAGAAATCTCAGGAAATCTACGATCACGGATCCGACGAATGCGCAGAACATGAAGAAGATTTTACCGTATTTATAATGGAGATCGAAGGAGGATGTGAAAAATGGCAAGAATCAAAGGCGGCTTAAACGCTAGAAAAAAACATAACAGAGTCTTAAAACTGGCAAAAGGTTACAGAGGAGCCAGATCAAAACA
The DNA here is from genome assembly GCA_045118075.1 of Porcincola sp. Taxonomy (GTDB): domain Bacteria; phylum Bacillota; class Clostridia; order Lachnospirales; family Lachnospiraceae; genus Merdiplasma. The sequence continues at coordinate 12,012 of JBGUOI010000161.1, forward strand.
GTATAGAATCGCCAAGCAGTCCGTAATGAGAGCACTGACCAGCGCATATGCCGGCAGAAAAGAGAGAAAGCGTCAGTTCAGACAGCTTTGGATCGCTCGTATCAACGCTGCAGCCCGCATCAACGGCCTTTCCTACAGCAAGTTCATGTACGGCCTGAAACTGGCCCAGATCGAACTCAACAGAAAAGTCCTTGCTGATATGGCAGTAAATGATGCCGAAGGCTTTGCCGCACTGGCAGAGATCGCAAAATCAAAGATCTGAGAAAAATGAGGGGGCAAGCCCCTTATGCAGATAGAGGGGGCAGACCCTTTTCGCACCAAAGCGCGGAAAGAGTCTGGCCTTTTTGCTTTTTCCGAAAAACACTTGTTTTGCCCCAGGCGAGTAGAGAGCGCCGCTGGCCGGTTACCTGAACATGCCGCTCTCCTTGTTTTGCCCCAGGCGAGTAGAGAGCGCAGGGCGGTGGGGCGAAACGGGTGCGGAAAAGGACCTCCGGCCCCAAAAAGAACTTGTTTTGACCCCAGGCGAGTAGAGAGTGCAGGGCGGTGGGGCGAAACAGGCGCGAAAAAGGACCTCCGGCCCCAAAAAGAACTTGCTTTTGCCCCAGGCGCGGAGACAGCGCAGGGCGGTGGGGAGAAACAGGCGCGGAAAAGGACCTCCGGCCCCAAAAAGAACTTGCTTTGACCCCAGGCGCGGAGAGAGCGTAAGGCGGTGGGGCGAAAAAGGCGCGGAAAAGGACCTCCGGCCCCAGAAAGAACTTGTTTTGACCCCAGGCGTGTAGAGAGTGCAGGGCGGCAGATATATACACACCGCCTGCTCTGTGGTAAAATACAGAAAAAGCGGAAAGGAGGCAGAGCGATGGATCCGTATGAGTTCTATGATGATCCGGAACCATATGAAAAACAACCGGAATATGAACAGGCTCCGGTAAAACGGAAAAAGAGAGAAGTCTCGATCGTGCGCGTATTGTCCGGGATGATGTGCATGCTGGCATCCTTTGCCCTTCTTTTGGCAAGTTACGGGAAACTTCAGATTCCCTGGCCGCAAAGCGGCTTGCCCGGAATAAGTATTCTCTCATCAGGAGTGAATGGGGGAGGCGTATACGAAGCTATCGGAAGTGCGGTGAATATTCGCTCCGGGCCGGGCATGGAGTATGATGCTTTCTCAAGGGCATTACAGGGTGAAACTCTTCAGTCGACAGGGAATGTTTCTTCTGACGGGGCGTGGATCGAAGTGATCTGCCCGGAGAATGGAGAACACGGTTGGTCAAGCGCTGATTACCTGAAGAAAGTTTCCTGAAACTGTATAAATTCGCTGTTGACTTTACAGGGAGCCTTTGTTATAATTCCATTTGTTCGCGGAAGTGTCGGAATTGGCAGACGAGCAAGACTAAGGATCTTGTGACCGTCAGGTCGTGTGGGTTCAAGTCCCATCTTCCGCATACAATTTTATCAAATGCCGTCTGAGTTTATCAGGCGGCATTTTTCTTGTATTTACTTGACCCTCTAAACACACATCTTTTATGCAATCTTTATGATTCGTCATGAAAAACTCCCTTTATCAGATCAAATGATGTCAGATATGAAGTCAGATAATTCCGGCTTGAAAAATGTAAAAATCGTCTTATAATTATTAGAGTATATTAATACATATTTCTAAATACATACTAAGCTTCGCAACATCAAGCGCACGGGAGATATTATGAACTACCACATTGAAGCTCGATCGAAGCGGCGAATCCGCATTCGCCTGAAAAGAGCAATACTTACAGAGGAGGAAGCCCAAATCCTGGAATATGCGTTTTCCGGCATGCCTGGTGTAACGAAAGTGACTGTATACCGGGCAACGGGAGGCTGTGCTCTGGAATATAGCTGTGAGGCAGATGCTATACTGAGGAAACTTGATCAGTTCCGCTTCGAGAATGTTGATCTGCTGGCGCGGGAAGAGGAACAGCGTATCAGCGTTTCGGAGATGAAGAGCCGAAAGCTGGATGAGCAGCTTAAGACAAAGCTGCGGCTTCGGATACTGGCGGAAACGGCAGCTGATATCGCTCTGCCTATGCCTGTTCAGATCGGATATCATCTGTGGCAGCTGATTACGCTGAAGAAACTGTAAAAAGAAGAGCCTGTGCCTGAAAACCGGGGACACCCCGGATGAAACTGACGTCATTTAATGTTGATCTTAAAGCGAGGAGGATACGATGGACTGGAAAAAGATCGGATTATTTGCAGGTGGTATTTTGATGGGCAGCTACGGAGTTAAAATTCTTTCCAGCAAGGACGCAAAGAAAGCGTATACTCATACGACAGCTGCTGTGCTGCGCATGAAAGATACCGTGATGAAAGATGTCACTACGATCCGGGAAAATGCCGAAGATATCGCGGCTGCGGCAAAGGATATCAATGAGGAAAAACAGCGTGAATATGAGGCTCAGATGATAGAAGATGCCAAAGCGGTGCTTGATCAGGCAGCTGATAAAGCAGCAGAGGCTGGTGCGTAATGAGATGCAGGATCCTTCATGAATCGCGGGGGCGTATGCGTGTGCATTTTATGCAGACGCGTATGACACCGGAGCAGTCGGATCTGGTGCAGGCATGGCTGGAAGTGCAGGAGTCCGTTTCTAAAGTGCGGACCGACGAGCGCACAGGGAACGCTGTGATATGGTATTGCCCGGGCGCGAGAGAGCAGGTCCTTTCGATCCTTGCTTCTTTCTGTTATGAGCAGGCAGGGAAGCAGACAGCGCTGCAGGCGCACTCTACCCGTGAGCTGACAAGGTCTTACGAGGATAAAATGTTCTTCCATGTTGCCCGGAGAGGAATCACCAGATTTCTCCTTCCTGTCTCCCTGCGTACGGTCATTACTGTCGTAAAGGCAGTTCCTTTTATCGTGAAGGCTGTTCGATCGGTTCTCTCGGGAAAACTTGAAGTGTCGGTACTGGATGCGGCATCCATCAGCGTCGCAATGCTTCGCGGAGAATTCAATACGGCAGGCAGTGTGATGTTCCTTCTGGGAATCGGCGAAATCATGGAGGAGTGGACTCATAAAAAATCCGTAGAGGATCTAGCAGCCGCCATGTCGCTGAACGTGGACCAGGTATGGGTGCGCACATCCAACGGGCAGGAGATCCTGACAAGAATCGATAAGGTCAGGGAGAATGATACCATCGTGGTGCGTACCGGCAATATGATCCCGCTGGACGGGACGGTACAAGAAGGCGATGGCATGGTGAACCAGGCCTCTATTACGGGAGAGCCGCTTCCCGTCCATAAGCGCACCGGAAGCATGATCTATGCCGGTACGGTTGTGGAGGAGGGGGAACTTGTCATTACCGTTCGTTCGGAATCCGGTACCGGAAGGTATGACCGCATCGTTAAGATGATCGAAGAAACGGAAAAACTCAAGTCATCAACTGAGGACAAGGCTTCTCACCTGGCAGACCGTCTGGTGCCGTGGACACTCGGCGCTTCTGCATTTACTTGGCTCCTGTCAGGGAATGCAGCCCGAGCAGCGGCTATTTTGATGGTTGATTTCAGCTGCGCGCTGAAGCTCTCCATACCGATCTCGGTGCTGTCAGCCATGCGGGAAGCAGGCACCTATCATATCTCTGTAAAGGGAGGCAGGTTCCTGGAGAATTGCTCGGAAGCTTCAACGATCGTTTTCGACAAGACCGGAACGCTTACCTGCGCATCTCCGAGTGTGTGCGGGGTAGAGACTTTCGGCGGAACGGACGCGGATGAGATGCTTCGGCTTGCCGCCTGTCTGGAGGAGCATTATCCTCATTCAATGGCAAATGCCGTGGTGCGGGAAGCCCAAAAGAGGAACCTTGAGCATGAGGAGAGACACTCCACGGTGGAGTATATCGTCGCGCATGGCATTGCGAGCAGCATTGACGGCAAGAAAGTCTGCATAGGAAGCTATCATTTCATCTTTGAGGATGAGGGAGCACAGATTCCGAAAGGAGAAAATGATCATTTTGAGCATCTTCCCGATGAATACTCCCATCTGTACATGTCCATAGACGGGGAGCTTTCTGCAGTTATCCTCATTGAAGACCCTCTGAAAGCGGAAGCACAAGACATTGTCAGACAGCTTCATTCTCTCGGCATCGACAGGGTCGTCATGATGACCGGGGACAGCAATCGCACCGCCCGCGCCGTGGCAAAGATGGTCGGTGTAGATGATTATTACGCCGAAGTCCTTCCGGAAGAAAAGGCTGATTTTATCCGCAGAGAGCATACCAGCGGAAGAAAAGTCATCATGGTCGGGGATGGTATTAATGATTCCCCGGCGCTGTCTGAGTCAGACTGCGGTGTAGCGATCAACAGCGGCGCCGCCATCGCAAGGGAGATCGCAGATATAACTATTTCAGAGGATGATCTGCATGCCCTGATAGTTTTGAAGAAACTCAGTGACGGCCTGATGGATAGGATTCACGGAAATTACCGGAGTATCATTTCTTTTAATTCTTTCCTGATGCTGATGGGTGCGCTGGGGTTCTTTCCGTCGACGACAACTGCCTTGCTGCATAATGCTTCAACCCTGGCTTTCAGTCTGAACAGTATGACGAACCTCCTGCCAAAGAGATGACCGGGTCTTTCGGTCAAGGATTTTTTTCAGTGTGTGTTTCAAGACATTTCATCATGGTTGATGGAATGTCTTTTTTAGTGTTATGATAACTTGGCCGTCATACAGAATGCCGGGAAAGGAGAAACGAATGATGTCTTATGTTTGGCCAATGGCACTGGTGGTTTTTTCCAACATTCTTTACCAGATCTGCACGAAATCCGTACCGGGCGGAATCGATCCGTTTGCGTCCCTGATCGTCACCTATCTGGTAGGAGCTGCTGCAAGCGCAGTTCTTTATTTTACACTGGGGTCCGGCGGAAATATGCTGAAGGAATTCGGAAAATTGAATTGGACTTCATTTGCTCTGGGTATTGTGATTGTCGGCCTTGAAGCAGGCTGGATCTATGCCTATAAAGCAGGCTGGCAGGTCAGCACGGGATTTATCGTTCAGAGCGCCTTTCTGGCGGCGGCTCTTTTGCTTGTCGGTTATTTTCTTTATCATGAAACGCTTACCTGGAATAAGCTGGTTGGTACGGCGATCTGTCTGGTGGGTCTTATATTCATAAATATCAGGTAAAAACGAAACGTTAAATGTCGGGGATGAAAAGGATATGAAGAGTATCGAAGAAAGAATTGAGCAGGCCAAAGCCTTTAGAAAAACCACTTCCCGCAGTGATCTGGGGATATGGAAGGTTCAGACAAAGCGCCCCATAGTGGAGCAGCTTACCCTTATGCAGGAGAGGACACGGCATGAGAAGCTGATACCGGTCAGGCGGGAGCGCATGTCAGCTTCTCCGTTCAGTTTCTTCAGGGGATCTGCGGTGATTCAGGCGCACGATCTTTCCACGACGCCGGGAACCTGTTTTCGGGTACAGGCCTGCGGGGATGCGCATATTTCCAATTTCGGCATCTTTGCGTCGCCGGAACGAAGGCTGGTCTTTGATATCAATGATTTTGACGAGACGCTTCCGGCTCCTTTTGAAGCAGATATTAAGCGTCTGGCTGCCAGTATTGAGATCTGCGGCAGGCAGAAGGGAGTGTCGGAAGGACAGAGGGCAGAAACCGTCCGTGAGGCCGCTGCCTTTTATCGCAGATCGCTGTCGAAAACAAGTGAGCGGGCTGTGAGAAAACTGACGGAGACAGTGGATGGAAAGATCAGGATCATAAGTGACCCGCCGCTGATCGTTCCCCTGCGCGACCTGATCGGAGAGGAGAAAAAGAATTTTGACTTCCGCCACGATCTGAGAAATGCGATCGATCTTTACAAGGTATCTCTTCCTGCGGAAAGGCAGGGCCTCCTTGACCAGTATGAACCGGTGGAGATGGCACACAAGGTGGTCGGCGTCGGAAGCGTCGGGCGTCAGGCCTGGATCCTGATCATGATGGGGAGGGGAAACAGCGACCCGCTGGTGCTCCAGATCAAGGAAGCGGAAGCATCTGTCCTGGAAACCTATTATGGCGCGAGTGTATATTCGGAATGCGGACGGCGCGTGGTTGAAGGACAGAGAGCCATCCAGACGGCCGGAGATATCCTGCTGGGCTGGGTCAGGCTCAGGGACCTTGGCGGTGTCATGAAAGACTATTACGTGAGACAGCTCTGGGATGCCAAAGGATCCATCGACATGGAGACGATATCAACGGACGGCTTCCGCGGCGTTTCACTGGCATGCGCCTGGACACTGGCTCATGCCCACGCAAAGACCGGAGACCGGCACGCGATAGCGGCTTACCTCGGAAACGGAGAAGTATTTGAGAATGCGATGGTCTCTTACGCAAGTGCCTATGCGGACCAGAATGAAGCTGACTATGAGATGTTCCTAAAAATGCAGTAATTTAGTAATGCGCATTAATTCCTTTGCGATGCCGTCGTGATCGTTGTCGTCTGTGACATGTTCAAACAGCGCCTGTATTTTTGCAGGCGCATTTCCCATTACGACTCCGTATCCGACAGCGGCCAGCATATCCAGGTCATTGTAGTTGTCACCGAATGCGGCGGCTTCTTCAAGAGAAAGCCCCAGATGCTGACACAGCCGGCTCACCGCGCCTGCCTTGCTGACATTTTTGTCCATGATCTCGAGAAGGATGTCGGAGGATTTAACAGCATTGACATCGGGGAAGGCGGCTTTGATCTGACTTTCGATCTCATCGATCGTTCCCGGATCGCAGATGCACAGTATTTTATGGACGTCCTGTCCTTTTGCGAGAGAGCGGACGGACCCTTCCTCAGCTTCGGCTTCGACGATCGCTTCCTCCCTTTGTACTTTGGGATCACACTTATCCCGGACGATCCATCGATCACCTGAATAGAGGCACCAGGTCAGCGACAGCTTTTTTTCTTCGATAAAACAGATGATCTCTTCCGCAAGGGAATAGTTCATTCCTTTTTGATAGATGACCTGCCTTTTCTCATCCTGGATGAGAGCTCCGCTGTAGGCAATGATCGGACAGCAGATCCCGTTTTTCCGCTGAATCGGATAGATCCCGGAAGGACTTCTGGCTGAGACGATCACAAAGGGGATATCATTAAGCTCCAGGATCTTCTGTCTGGTCAGGGGGGTGATGATGTGGCTGGAATTAAGCAATGTGCCGTCGACATCGCAAAAAATTATTTTAATCATAGTATTAAGATATCAGACCGGATATATGATGTCTACCGGTTTCCTAACCCAAAACTACCCTTTGTTTGCGGCGGACTTCTCTTGCGCGCGTCTTAAATGATACTCTATAATAATTCGTATAGCAGGATGTTTTCCTGCAGCACCGGACAAGACTGCTGACACAGAGGAGGAGAAAACATGAAGAAGAGAATAACGCTATTGGCGGCAGCGCTGTTTGCTGCGATGACTTTTTACTGTCCGTCCGTGTTCGCTGAAGATATCACGCTGATCAGCAGGGACGGCATTGAGATTCATGCCACGCAGACTAAACTCGATGAGGATCCGGATTCTTTCAATATGCGCATTTATGTCTATGCTGCCAACGATACGGAAAAAGAGATATGGATCTCCACTCAGAATGCGGAGGCTGACGGGACTTCGATCAAAGCTGTCGGGTTTGGAATGGATGCCGATTCTGAATATGGCAATAATACACAGTACATCTGGCTCAGGCCTCTGGATGAGGAAAAAGAAAAAACTACGGAGGCGATCAGAAACGCCCGCACGGTTGAGATGGACCTGATCGTGATGGAGAACGGAACATATGAAACCTTGTTTAAACAGCATGTATCGATAGATCTGACTGCCCTTGAAGGTCAGGATGATAATTCGGATGACGGTTATGACGGGGCGGATTTCGGCTTCGGCGGCGGTTCATCGGCAGCTACGGCCCCGGCTTATACGCCGGCCTCCTATGACTTCCGCACTTTGCAGAAAGGAGACAGGGGCCAGGACGTGAAGGACCTTCAGCAGCGGCTTACAGACCTGTATTATCTTAATGATAAGGTCGACGGAGCCTACGGGAAAAATACGGCTACGGCTGTAATGTCCTTCTGTACCCAGAACGGGCTGTATATCTCGGGTGATGCCACTCCGGAGATGCAGACCCTGCTGTATTCATCCGACGCCGAATACTATGTGGAACCCTACATTCCGCTGGTCATCGGACCGGAATACAAATGGAACAATCCCATTACGGCTTCATCCGACATCGGAGAGTTTTTTATCCAGCTTGTCAACCGTGACCCGGACCGGGCGATCCGCGGTTATGAACTGTATTATTACTTCCAGAATGTGTGGGGAGAGAAGATCTACAACCACACGGGTGACGCCTGGCTCTATCCGGCACCTGAAACGGACCGGGTCGAACCCGGTGAGATCAAATACTGTATGCCGATCATGATCGATCCCTTTGCCTACACCTACAGCGTGTCGGTGGGCGTACACAAGATCGTGTTTGATGACGGAGAGATCCGTGAGGCTGATTATGACGATATCCAGTTCTTTGAATGCCCGATCAAGGACTGAGTTTTCAAAATCTTAAAACAGAAGGAGAGAATTAAACGTGATTTTCGGAATGACCTGCTATCAGGCTGCCTGCTACTTTCTATTATTTTCGTTTTTCGGATGGATCGCGGAAGTGATATTTCACGCAGTTTCGCTCGGCCGAATCATCAACAGGGGTTTCTTAAACGGCCCGGTCTGTCCGGTCTACGGTTTCGGGGTCCTGGCGGTGCTTGCCGCACTCGACCTGGCTCGAAGGAGCGGACTGGAGCTTAGCGGTACGCAGGGGGACTGGCAGTCGGATGTGCTTCTGTTCCTGTTCGGATTTGTCCTGGCAACGGCAGTGGAACTGATCGCGGGCTGGCTGCTCAATGTCTGCTTTCATATGAGGTGGTGGGATTATTCCAACAGACCGTTTAATTTTCATGGATATATCTGCCTTCAATTCAGTATTATCTGGGGCCTGGGAATCGCAATGGTGATTCGCATCGTTATGCCGGTCCTGGATAAGGGAAAGCGCTTATCCGATCCCGGAGAATACGGGTGGATCGTGGTTGCGGTTTTATATGCTGTGTACCTGTTCGATCTTGTGGTCACGGTGGCAACGATCATCGGACTGAATAAGAAGCTCGAAGAACTGGACAAGGTGAGAGCTTCGCTGCGCATCGTTTCAGATAAGATGAGTGAGAAGATCGGAGAGACTTCGATCAAGACTTCGCAGGATATCGGGCATAAAAGAGTACAGGCCGCCCTGGCAAAAGCAGAGTTTAAGGAGGCGGCTGCCGAAAAGCAGGCGGCACTTAAAAGCGCCGCTGCTGAGAAGGCAAATCTTCTGATCAGGGAAAAGAACCTGGCAGCAGATCTGGCGGGGCATGCCGTATTCGGAACCGGAAGGCTCCTTCGCGCATTCCCCCGTATGACTTCAGAGAAATATAAGGAAACACTGGAAGTACTTAAACAGAAACTGCCTTTTGCAAAGACTGTCGGTGAGGAATAAAGCCGTAATTATTTCGAGAAAGATCTGGCGTAAAGAAGAGATTTTCGCAGCAAGATCGGAAGAAACAAAAAATGCTATGAAACAGCAAAAGACAATTGACATAGCTTTGACAACGTGATAAATTAATTAAGCTGTCACTTGAGAGAGCGGCAGATGCACATTGACAACTGAACAGTGAAACAACCTTGAAAATTCTTTTAAAAAG
>JBGUOI010000162.1:0-7594 GCA_045118075.1 Porcincola sp.
GAGCTTTGGATGGCCAACGATGCCAGTGCTATGATTATGCCCGGTTCTTTCCCGCTGGATATTCCAACCGTAAAGGACGAACTGGTAACTGATTTCGGGGTCTGAATGTAAAAAATCGGGCTCCGGAGAAGCTGATCGCCCGCTCCGAAGCCCGATTTCACTGTATTTTGCCCGTTTTTCGCCCAAAATGCACGAAAAAACCTCTTTTGCCTTGGCAGACAAAAGCAAGAGCATTTCCTCTTTCCCGGTTCCGCTGTCACCGTATGTGTGTCATATATTTGAACAATTTATGAAATGTTTCATTTATAGAAAAATCCTATTGACACACTCGCGCAGCCGTGGTATGATGCGATCACAACGACGAAAGAGGTGCTTGTATGGGAACCGTCCGCTTTGACAATCGGAACGATTTGGAGTCTGCGCTTGCATGGATCGCACCGGGCGACTGCGTGGAGCTCGACAGTCTCGACCTGTTTGCCGACAAGGGAAAGGAAATGCTGACAGCCCTTGCGGCGATCGGCGAGCGCGGCGCGGACTTCGTTAGTCTGAAGGAAGGCATCGACACCCGCAGAGGCCAGGGGCAAAGCTTTTTTGCCCTGTGCCGGGCTTTGAGCAATTCGGAGCTGTTTGCGCGCCGCCGCGTCGGCGTCGAGCGCGCGAAGGCGGAGGGCCGCTACAAGGGCCGCAAGCCGATCGCCGTGGACGAAGGCCTGTTCGATTCCGTCGTCGCGCTCTGGCAGAGCGGCCAGATCACCGCGCGCGAGGCCATGGCCCGGCTGGACTTGAAGCCGAACACCTTTTATCGCCGCATCAAGGAAATGGAGGAACTGAAAATGAAAGACTATAAGAAAGTGCAGCACGAGATCAAAGAGGAGATCAAGGAGGCGGCCAAGCAGAGCCGCAAGGATCTCGACGAGCTGAAAAAGCAGGTCAAGGCCGAGGCCAAAGAGGTCAAGAAGGCCGCAGACGAGAAGCTGGAGCTCCACGACGTCGAGCGCGAGATGCGCCACGACCGCATCCGCGCCGAGGTCGAGCAGCGCGACGCCGTCCGCCAGATGAAGAAGGACGTCGAGGCCGAGGCCAAGGAACTCAAAAAGCTCATGGAGGAGAACTGATCTCGCTTGACGATCACAAAAACGGCGCCCTGTATTACACAGCGCGCCGTTTTTTTACCCGACGGGCAAAGGAGGTACCGGTATGGAACGCACCCCCCTGCGGGAGAGAAAACTCCCCGACTATACGCGCGGCGAGGAGATCACGAACATGGTCACACACATCGTCGGCGCCGCCCTCAGCCTGCCGATCCTGATCGGCGGGGTCATTCTGTCCGCTTACCACCGCGATCCCTGGGCGATCGTCGGCAGCTGCGTCTACGGGCTGACCATGCTCTGGCTCTATACGATGTCCAGCGTGTACCACGGACTGCACGACAACACCGGAAAACGGGTGCTGCAGGTGCTTGACCACTGCACGATCTATGCGCTGATCGCGGGGACCTACACGCCGATCCTGCTGGTCGCGATCCGGCCGGAATACCCGGCGCTTGCCTGGACGCTTTTCGGCTGTGAATGGGGCCTCGGCGCAGCCGCGGCCGCCATGACGGCGATCGACCTGAAAAAGTACGGCAAAGCCTCGATGGCCTGCTATGTCGCCATGGGCTGGCTGATCGTGCTGGCGCTCAGGCCGACGATCGAAACCGTCGGCCTGACAGGCTTCCTCTGGCTGCTTGCAGGAGGCCTGGCCTATACGGTCGGCGCAGTCCTGTACGGGATCGGAAAGAAAAAGCGGTATTTCCACAGCGTGTTTCATCTTTTCGTCCTTCTGGGCAGCCTGCTGCAGGCCGTGTGTATTCTGTTTTACGTGTTGTAGGAGATCTCTATGCTGGTATTTTTTGTTGATCTGATCCTTTTGTTTTTCGCTTATTCCTTTTTGGGCTGGTGCATCGAGGTCACTCTCAAATACTTCCAGTTCCACCGCTTCATCAACCGCGGCTTTTTCACGGGGCCGATCCTGCCGATCTACGGCAGCGGCGCCGCGCTGATCACAGTGGCCGTCAGCTCGCTCGCCCGCTTCGAGTACGGATACGGCTCGACCTTCGCCCTGTCCTTCGTGATCTGCGGAACGCTGGAGTATCTGACCAGCTATTGGATGGAGAAGCGCTTCCACGCCCGCTGGTGGGACTACAGTCAGAAGCCGATGAACCTGCACGGCCGGGTCTGGATCGGCAATCTGATGCTCTTCGGCCTGGGCGGCGTGGCGATCATCCATATCATCAATCCGCTGTTCGACCGGATCCTGGCGGCGTTTTCTTTTTCCGCGAAGGAGATCACGGCCTGCGTTCTGACGGCCGTTTTCGCCGCGGACTACGTTCTGACCCATTTCGTGATGAAGCTGGTCAAGATCGGGGTCGAGAGCAGCGAAGCGGACAGTACCGAGGAGATCAGCAAGGAAGTCTATTTGCTTTTATCTGACAAATCTGTTTTCCATAAGCGCTTTGCCGACGCCTATCCCGAGGTGATCTACCGCACGGAGCGCATCACCGCCCGGCTCGCGGAAGTAAAGGCCGAAACCGAACGGCTGCGCGCCGAGGCCGAGCAGCAGCTGGAAGCGCGCCGGGAGGCCGTGGCCGACAGGCTGGAACCGGCGACGCTCATTAAAAGCAAGATCATCAGCAAACAGAACGACCTGATCGAAATGCTGTATCATGAGCAGACGGCAAGTGAGGAAATAAAAGCGTTGAAGTCCGAAATCGACCGGGAAAAAGAGCGTCTGGAGGAGCGCCCGCTCGGCGCTCTCGCATCGGACAGACGCGGCGATCAGCGCGGCAGACGCAGCTCATGATTCGCGTAGGATCCTTTTTTCATGAGAGCTTTTGCCGTCCAGCAAGGTGATCGGCTGCATCTGCAGGCGACAGAAAGCTTTGCTTATGTAAAATGGCGAGAGAAAGAGCCTCCGGGAACGAGTGATCCCGAAGGCTCTGCTTTTTTGCGCAGCCGGACGAGGGTCCTATTTTTGAGATGGATCGGAGTCCTGCTCCTGCCCGTTCCCGCGCAGGAGCCGATCCATGAGCGAAGCGTAGACCCGGCGCAGCTTTTCGCAGGAGGCCAGCAGCCAGCACAGCTCGCTCAGCAGGATGCCTGCCAGCACGTCCGCCATCACATGCTGCCGCGTCGTCAGCGTGCTGATGCACACCGCGACGGCCATCAGCAGCGCCGAGCTGCGCCAGAGCGGCGAGACCTGCCTGTTCCCGCGGATGCCGACCCAGCAGAGCCAGGCGATGAAGCAGTGCAGAGAGGGGAAGAGGTTGTTCGGCTCGTCGATCCAATAGAGGAAGCGCATGCACGCGTCCCAGAAGCCCGGTCCGTTCGGCTCCGGCTGCGTCATCGTCGTCGGGAAGAAAACGAAAAAGAAAAAGCTTATGGCTTTCCCGAGGAGGTTGGCGCAGAAAAAGCGGTCGGCAGTCCGGCGCGGAAGCGCCGCGACCCGGCGGTACAGGAAGAACCAGAAAATGAGGCACGCGAAGAAATAAATGAAAACCGTCCAGGGAAGAAACGGGACCGCAGCGTCGATCGGAAGCGCCAGACAATAATGGCGCTTTCCCTGCGCCAAAAAGCGGGCAAGCTGGAAGGGGATCTGATTGCCCAGCAGCGCAAGGACGAAGGCGAACCAGAAATACCGTTCTTTTTACGGGATCTTCCTGCCTCCGGATATGGTATCGTTTTGAAGAATGTCTCTATTCATAGCAGAAAACCTCTACAGCACGTATAACGTAATAGTTCCGCCGGCCGTGATCGGCAGGCTGAAAGCGGTTCGACCGTGTTCACGATCTCTTCGCCGCGCGAGTAGGGTGAGCAATATAATCCGAACCATAAACAGGGGAGTGGAGGCGAAATTGAGCTTTTCCTCCTCCGACCAGACGCGCCGCCAGACGCTCTCGTCCGCCTCGGCGGAGAGTCCGAGCGCCCCGAGCTGCCGCAGGTCCCAATCCGGGCGGCGGACGTTTGAGAGAGGCAGACGGCGGGCAATATCGTCCATGACATGGAAGTTTTCTCCGACGTTCTGGTCCCATACGCCCTGCTCGGCGCTGTTGAGCCTGTCGCGTTCATACGCGGCCTGCGCATCACGGTCGAAGAGATAGGCGTACCAGTTGGCGTCGAAGTTCAGCAGCAGGCCGCCCGGCTTCAGCACGCGCGCCCACTCGGCGCAGGCCTGCTCCGGATGCGGCAGGTTCCAGGTCAGATTGCGGCTGATCACCGCGTCGAAGCTCGCATCCGCGAAAGAGAGCGCTTCCGCGTTCATTTCCATAAAGCGGATCTCGCCGGCCAGAGTGCCGGCGTTTTCTTTTGCCTGGGCGAGCATGGCGGGCGTGAGGTCGATCGCGGTCACGTCACAGCCCAGCTCCCGCAGCAAGATCGCGAAAAAGCCCGGTCCGGTGCCGACCTCGAGCACGCGCAGCTCCGCAAAGCCGCGGTCGGGGAACTGCCGCGCAAGCTCGGCACGCAGACAGGCCTTCCACTTCTGCCGCTGCGCGGTATTCAGCTCCAGCCGGCTGACCTCCGAATAGCCGGAGGCGCGCCCCGTCCAATAGTCTCTGTTTTCTTCAAGGATCGTCTGTCGATTCACCGTCGTCACGTCGCCCTTTCTGTTTTTCTCCGTTTTAGCACGAGGGAAAGCCCGCTTACAAGTCCCCGGGGGGATTGAGATCAAAGGATTTGACAGGTCAAAAGTGAAACAGCGAACAGAAAAGGAGAGGCATGTTTGGATCCTCTCCTATTCTGTTCCCGGCAGACAACACACGTCTATTTTGAAATCAGAGTTCCTGTTTTGTCAGATGGCTCAGGATATTCCGATCCATTTTCTCATCCAGGCGGCGATACGAGGATAGCTCCTCGGCGCTGAAGCCGGCAAAGCAGATGGCGGCATAATCCCGTTCCATTTGCTCCAGATCCGCCGACAGCATGGGCGCATGATAACAATATCCTTCCGCGGGGACGTCCAGCGCGCTGTCGCGCGTGATCAGTCCGGCGGCCAGCAGCTTCGCCAGGAAAACGACCACGCTCATCCGGCTCAAGCCGGTGAATGACGCCAGCATTTCCACCGAGCAGGGCGCGTCCAGCTTTTTCATCGTATACAGGATCGACAGCTCACCTGGCTCCAGCTCATGCTTCTTCGCCAGCGTGTCAAGCAGCCGCTTTCTGCAGCGCGCGTTCAGATAGGCGGACTGAAACGGCGAGCCGTCCAGCCTCCGGTCGTAATACACCGGCTCTCCGGCTTCCGTGCCGAGTCTCTTCGTACCGGGCACAAAGGGCAGAGACAGGCTGTCCCTGCTGAACGCCAGAAGATAACTGTAGATCACCGGGAGGCGCTCCTGATAGCCCTGCGTGTCGAACGTGCCTTTATAAAACCGGGCATAGTATCCGATGACTCCCGTTTTCATCTTGATCGTGCTGCTGAGGTTCAGGTTCTGATCGACCAGAGAGCCTTTGGTGTAATGATAGTAATAAACGGGCGCTTTCGTGACGGCGACAGCATCCACGTGGAGAAGATACTCCAGATTGAAGATCATGTCTTCGCTGTAGCTGATGCTTTCATCCATGCGGAGAGCCTGCTTTTCGATGATCTCCCGTTTGTACAGCTTATTCCAGAGGACGCCGTAGTACAGGTCCGCCGGGCTGCGCAGCATCTCGTCCGCGAAATCCTGACGGCTCAGGATCCCGCTCTTTTCGATGGAACCCTTCTGGGAAACGTTCTCACCGACGACGCGGTAAAAGTCACCGACGACCAGCTCCACCGGATGCGCTTCCATTTCCCGGACGAGCAGCTTGGTCGATTCCATCGGCAGCCAGTCGTCCACATCCACGAATTGAATGTAGCTGCCGACTGCCTCGGCCAGACCGCGGTTGCGGGCGGAAGACGCGCCCCCGTTTGCCTTGTGGATCGCCTTCACCCGTGCGTCCTGCCGGGCATAGTCCTCCATGATCTGCAGCGAGGAATCCCGGCTCCCGTCGTCCACCAGGATCAGCTCGAAGTCGGGATAATCCTGCATCAAAATGCTGTCCACGCAGCGCTTCAAACGCTTTTCTCCGTTGTATACGGGTATGATGATGCTGACTTTATTCATGGTTGATCCTTCTTCTTAAACAGTACATATTTCTCCAGCGGGAACAGAACGGCGAACTGAATGAGGCCGGCCGCCATCGCAGCCAGCGTCCGCGCAAACGGCGCGATCGCCGTGAGAGCCAGCTTTGCTGTGATCCATCCCTGCAGCCAGGTGGAGAACAGGATCAACAGGATCAGCGTGACCAGATAGGCGGAAAGGCCTGCGCGGGTCCCCTCGCCCTCGAAGGTGGCCTTCATGTTTATAAAGTAGCCGTAGACGTTGGCGATGAAATTGGAGAGGAAGAACGGAAGCACATAGCCCCACGTAACGACTCCGTTCACCACGTAAGGCGACGGGCCGTCAAACAGGGCCGCCGGATCGAAAATCCCCCGCAGAAAGCCCGGCAGCGGCACGCTCACGCTGTTAAAGAAAAGCGGCAGGATGTTTGCCAGCAGCAGCTGCAGCAGCGAGACGCTGGTACTGACCAGATTGAATTTCACAAATTGCCACAGCGAATTGTTCTGATAGCGTTCATCCCATTGCTTCCAGAAAGCCGTTATCCTCATGCCCGTACAGTCTCTTTCCTTTCCAATAACAGAAAGCGCCCCGCTATCTGCGGGGCGCTGTTGCGGCAACATTATCCCTGGATTTGGATCGACCTGCGCTCCGGCAGCTTCTTCGGCTCTTCCTTCGGGAAGTCCAGCGTCAGGACGCCGTCCTCGAATCTGGCTTTCACGTCTTCCTCGGCGACATGCTCGCCCACATAGAAGCTCCTGCTCATAGAGCCGGAATACCGCTCCTGGTGAACGATCCTGCCTTTCTTGTCCTTGCCTTCCTCATCAATGCCCTTGGTCGCTGTAATCGTCAGATACCCGTTCTGCAGCTGCAGATCAATTTGATCTTTCTTGAAGCCCGGCAGGTCTACTTTCAGCTCATAGCCTTCATCGTGCTCCTTAAGATCTGTCTTCATCACGCGTGCCGCATGCTTCCCATACAGCTTGCGGTCCACATCGGATTCGAAGCCCCTGAACGGAAAGTCAAACCAGTCATCAAACAAACTCTCTCCAAAAATACTCGGTAACATAAGTCATGCCTCCTTTGATACTGCAATCTTTTTGTTTGTTACCTGAGCAAGGGGATGGAGGTCATCTATTCGATCTTCATTCCTCTGTTCGATTATGAGTATAGCACCGTTTTTTAGCACTGTCAAGAGGAGAGTGCTAATTCTTACGTAAACATTTTGTGAACATATTCATATTTATATAATAATTTCTCCGAGATTCCGGTCGCCATCTAGTTTTACCAAATCTGATACAGTTAATATCACTGCTCCTATTCCTCATCACTACTCAATTACGCCTAGGGCAATCGTTTGATTGTTGCAAAAAATTGTAAATGTTGCAAAATCGCCCGAGTGTTGCAAAAAAGTTCAAGTGTTGCAGAAATGACCGGATGTTGCAAAAAACTTAAAATGTTGCATTTTTGCTCGAATGT
>JBGUOI010000163.1:0-4973 GCA_045118075.1 Porcincola sp.
CTTATTTTGCGCGCCTGCCGCTGTTTTATACTATCGGTGAAATGACAATCCCAATATTGTATGTTATGTTTACAGAAGAAATATACATATTAATAAGTTGGGTGATACAAAATGTTAGAGATAAAAGGAAAATTCAATACAGCCATCTGCTATGCAAACGTGATCGAAGAAGAAGCAATCGAGCAGATCCGGCGTATGTGTGATTATGAGTTTACGGCCGGGAGCAGGATCAGGATCATGCCTGATGTGCATGCCGGAAAAGGATGCACGATCGGGACAACGATGACCGTGACGGATAAAGTAGTGCCGAATATCGTCGGAGTGGATATCGGCTGCGGAATGTACACGGTCAGCCTGGGGACAGGAGACATCGATTTCACAAAAGTGGATGAAGCCGCCCACTTTATCCCTTCAGGGATGGATGTCTGGGAAAGCCGTCAGGAGAGATTTGAACTGGAACAGCTGCGCTGCTTTGGAGAGCTGACAGACACAATTCGCCTTGAGAGAAGCCTGGGGACACTTGGCGGCGGCAATCATTTCATCGAGATCGACGAATCGGCTGATGGGACAAAATACCTGATCATCCACAGCGGAAGCCGCAATCTCGGGAAACAGGTGGCGGAATGGTACCAGAAGCTCGCTGTTCAACTGCACGAAGGGAAAGATGAATTCCTGCAGAAGAGAGAGGAGATCATCCGCACCCTGAAAGAGCAGGGAAGACGGAGCGAGATCCAGGAAGCCTTAAGCAAGCTTTCTTGGGACAAAAAAGCCTCCGGGATCCCGGAAGACCTGTGCTTTTTATATGGGACATATCTCGATGACTATCTTCATGACGTTGAGATATGCCAACACTTCGCGAGAAGAAACCGGGAGAAGATGGCGCAGATCATTCTCGAGCGAACCGGTTTAGCCGGTCAGGAGGCCTTCCACACGATTCATAACTACATCGACACCGAAGAGATGATACTCAGAAAAGGCGCCATCGCGGCGCATGCCGGCGAGAAGGTGCTGATCCCGATCAATATGAGAGACGGAAGCATCCTGGCAGTCGGAAAAGGAAACGAGGAATGGAACAATTCCGCTCCGCACGGAGCCGGAAGAATCCTGTCCAGAAAAGCGGCCAAAGAGCAGCTGAACCTGGAAGAATACCGCGAATCCATGAAAGGAGTCTACACGACATCCGTCAGCGAAGCGACGCTGGACGAAGCGCCGATGGCCTACAAATCCCTGGAAGACATCATCGATGTAGTCCGCGCATCCGTCGATATCATCGACGTGATGAAACCGGTTTACAACTTTAAAGCAATATAAGGGGTCTGACCCTTTTCGCGCATTAACGCGCGAAAAGGGTCAGACCCCTTATATTAATCTATTTTTATGCGGCCTTCACGTCGCTTGAACTTGCTTTTGGAATGATATATAAACAAATTATATGGAACATGTTCTATACAATATATTCTATAACAACGCGGCTTTTGCGGGACGTTTCTTATGGAAACATCTGCAGGCATGCTCGGAAAGGAACTTAGCATCATGAAAAAAAGAATTTTATGTTTCGGTGATTCTAATACCTGGGGGTACAACGGAGAAAACGGGGAACGTTTCGATGAATATATCCGCTGGACAGGCCGGCTGCAGAGACTCCTGGGCAGCGAATACACGGTGATCGAAGAGGGACAGAACGGCAGGACGACAGTCTGGGATGATCCGATCGAGAACCGCCTTGCCGGCCTGACCTATCTTTGGCCGTGCATGGAGTCCCAATCACCCTTCGACCTGATCATTATCATGCTCGGAACAAACGATACGAAAACTTATTTCAGTCAGAGCCCCAGAAACATCGCGGCCGGAGCCGCCAGGCTGGTAAGGACTGCTCAGGCATCCGCCTTCGGGCCGGATCATAAAAGTCCGGAAGTTCTGCTTGTCAGTCCCATCCGGGTCGAATTCCATGAGTCGTTCGACGGCATGTTCGGGCAGCAGGCCGCCGAGAAAAGCCTCGGGTTCAGTGAGCAGTTCAAGATAGCCGCAGACGAGACCGGATGTCATTTCCTGGATGCTTCCCTGTACGCAGGTCCCGGCAAAGCGGACGGCGTGCACTTAAGCCCGGAGGGGCATGAGGCCTTGGCCGAGGCACTGTATGAGAAAGTGACGGAGATATGCTGATACAATGTACCCAAAAATTGTTGGAGAGAATGCCTATTGATCCGGTTGCAATAAAACGAGAAACGGATATTATCGAAGAGTTTTATTGCTGGCATGCCAATATCATTACCATCAAACGGCACAAGGTCCTCATTTTCGTCAACAATCGCAGCTGGCTGGTGATTATCGCCTGTCATGCGAAACCATCTGCTTTTAAGAATCTGGGAGAGCTTCTGGAAGAAGGAATCCGGAAATTGTTTGCAGCCCTATGTATTAACGCGGATGTAATTGATGAATATATTAAGAACGCCGGTCCTTGTCGGATAGCATCTACAGGCACAAAAAGTCAGATAGGCCGAATGAATTTAGCAGCTGAAGAGGTGAACTGGTATTCAATATATTTCAGAAAAGATACGATATTCCAGACAGCCGTATCAGTAGAACTGGCATGCAACCCCTGCACAGAAGGTAAAAGCTTTTTTGTTCCGCAGGAAAGGTTGTATGAAGAACTTTGCCGTACTTTGGGTCTGCAGGAATCAGAATGGGATAAAGTTCGATCGTGCAAAAGCTATCGACTCAGAGTAACAATAGATCTTGAAAAACATAATATTTACAGGATCATCGAAGCTCCGGTGTACGCCCGATTCTGGCAGCTTCACAATGCGATTCAGAATGCATTTGGATGGTTTGATTATCATCTGCATATGTTTATTGTTTACGATGGCAAAGTAAGAGAGCGACAGAAAAAAGAATATTATGGATATAAGGAGCGTCTGGTCATTCTGGATCACAGGGATCTTGAGGCTGATGATTATAAGTGGAACGAAGGACAGGTTGTCGTGACGGACCGATCTTTACTTTTGTCAGATGTGTTTGAAAAAAACGATGGCTGTGTATATACATACGATTTTGGGGTTGACTGGGAACATGTGATCACTGTAGAAGAGAGGATTAATGGAGGGGGAAGTACGGGATTTCGTTTGCTGGAAATGCAGGGAGAACGCCCCCCGGAAGATGTCGGAGGAGAAGATAGCTTTGAAGAATATTTGAGAATCATTTCTGATGAGAATGATCCTGAACATGAAAGTACACTTCAATGGGCAGAATTAACAAAAGCAGAGTCAAAAACAATAGAAGAGATTAATAGAAAAATGGAAACCATTATTTAGCACTTCAACGTACGAAAAGGGTCAGACCCCTTTCGCCTTTCAGCGCGTTAATGCGCGAAAAGGGTCAGACCCCATAGGTGAATAATCATGAAAATTGCTGGTTTGGATATTGGAACTACCGGCTGTAAGCTGACGGTGTTCGACGATAACGGAAAACAGCTTGGCAGGGCGTACAGGGATTATCCCGTCCGCCGGGCGGTGAGCGGCCACGAAACGGATATCAATGCGCTGATGGAGAGTGTCTGGGCGGTGATCCGGGAAATCGCCGGAGAGCATCCGGATATTGCTGGCATCGGCGTGACGAGTTTCGGGGAATCTTTTATCATGTCGGATGAAGCGGGGAAACCCCTGAACAACGCCATGCTCTATACCGATCCAAGAGGCGCGGAGGAATGCCGGGAACTGATCGGGCAATTCGGGGAAGAGAAGATCACAAAAATTACCGGGCAGTACCCGCACGAGATGTACTCCATCTCTAAACTTATGTGGATGAAGCGCCACAGGCCGGAACTTTACGAGAAAGCAAAACGGATCCATCTGATCGAGGATTACGTCGTCTGGCAGCTTAGCGGCATTTCGCAGATAGAGTATTCCCTCGCGAGCCGCACGATGGCTTTTGACATCAATTCGCTCTCCTGGAGCCGGGAGATCTTTAACGCTGCCGGGATCGATGCGGATCTTATGAGCGACCCGGTGCCGGTGGGGACCCCGGCCGGGAAGGTGACGGCGGAGGCTGCACAAAAGACCGGTCTCAACAAAAACTGTGTGATCGTTTCCGTCAGCCACGACCAGGTGGCCGCAGCGACGGGAGCAGGTGCATTCGACGGCTCGGTCGCGGTCGACGGGGCAGGGACCGTGGAGTGCCTGACGCCGATCTATGATACGGCTCCCGACATGGCGGTCATGAGAAAGGGACACTATTCCGTGGTGCCCTACGTGCTGCCCGGCAAGTATGTCGCCTACGCGTATTCCAATACCGGAGGCGCACTGATCCGGTGGTGTCTGGATACTTTCGGGAAGAATGAGACTTATGAGAGCATGGAGAATGCCTACAGCCGGGGAGATGAGCCCAGCGGCCTGATCGTGCTGCCGCACTTTGAAGGCGCCGCCACCCCGTATATGGACAACGGTGCCAGGGGGGTGATCATCGGGCTGTCGACATCGACGACGGCCGCCGATATCTATCACGCCTGTATGGAGGGGGTAGCTTATGAGATGCTCCTCAACTGTGAAGCACTTGCCGGATCGGGTATCCACTTTGAAAAACTCCACGCCACGGGCGGCGGTGCCAGGTCAAAAGTGTGGATGCAGGTGAAAGCAGATGTGCTGAAACTGCCGATCACGGCATTGAAAACAGCAGATGCGGGAACCGTCGGCTCCGCTATGCTGACAGGAATTGCGGTCGGCCTGTTCAAGGGACTCGACGATGCGGCAGCATGTATGGTCCGGGAGATGGAGACATATTATCCGCAGAAAGAAATGCACGAGAAATACATGGAGATCTATGAGCGGTACAGGCAGGTGTACGGCGCCGTCCGCCCGTTCATGTAAGCGTTTTAGGTATATTAGTTTATATAGGTAATTGCGAAACTCGCTCCGTGAGTTAGCAATCCTGAACAAAACAAGGTCGAAATTCGGCTATGCCGGATTTCATTGATCAAA
>JBGUOI010000164.1:0-10610 GCA_045118075.1 Porcincola sp.
ACATCGCCCTCCATGATCTCATGGGTCAGGACATTGACGATCTTCGCGCCGCGGATCACCAGGTCGGCTTTTTCCTTCCCCCTGGCCTGGATTATCCTTTTTCTCAGGTCTTTAACCGTTACGTTCATCACCCTATCTCCCTAAAACATCAAACCGACGGTTTACTCGACCGGTCCGGTCATTTCACCGCCGGTCTCGACCTGTACGCCGGCCCGGTCATACATGGTCTTACGGACGGCATTCAGGATATTCTCATAACCGGTGCAGCGGCAGAGATGCCCCGAAAGGAGTTTTCTCAGCTCGCTGTCGGAGTAGATCACTCCGGGTTTTAAAAAGCTCTCGGCTTCCAGGATAAAGCCGGGTGTGCAGAAACCGCACTGAACGGCTGTCTCGTCGAGGAAAGCCTGCTGCAGGTCTGACAGTTCTCCGTTCGGGCCGGTCAGTCCTTCAAGCGTTGTGATATTCTTTCCGTCAGCCCAGATCGCCAGATAGATGCACGAGTTGTAGCACTCACCGTCGATGATCACGGCGCAGGCGCCGCATTCACCTACTTCGCACCCTTTCTTGACGGAAGTGAGGCTGTAGTCGTTCCTGAGCATATCGGTGAGAGAGGCACGCACATCCACCATGGCCGTGCGCTCTTTCCCGTTGATCGTGCAGTGGATGATCTTATACTGTTTTTCCGGTGCGCTCACTGGTCATCCCTCCCTTCCGGATGGCTCATCTCATTTTCCATGACCGCGCTCGCGCAGCTTCCTTCATTCTGTGAAGCAAAATACAGCGAAGCGAGGAAAGCTCTCCTTGCCAGTTCGGAGCAGATGTGCTCGCGGAAATCCTTCGCGGCACGCCAGCTGTCCCTGGGATGGACATCGCTAAGGACCGATTCGGCGATTCTGGCAGGCAGGTCGGCGCTGATGGGCGCTCCCCTGAACTTTTCCTCCGTCAGCGGCGCCCTTCCGGGGACCGGTCCGGCCACGCCGTAGCCGATACGCAGGTCTTCGAGGATGGTGCGGTCGGCGGAGAGCTTCACATTGACGGAGCAGCCGATCGTGGCGATCTCCATGGCATTGCGCATGCCGTATTTGATATAGTGTCCCGCATATCCCTCGTACGATTCTTTCGGGATCAGGATGGCCGTCTGCAGTTCGCCCGGCCTCAGATCCACTTTTCCCGGTCCGAGATAGAAATCGGCGATGGGAACTATCCGCGTTCCCTCCGGTCCTTCGATCTGTATTTTCGCATCCCATGCCATCAGGGTGGAGGCTGAGTCGGCACTGGTCACCCCGTTGCAGGTGTTGCCGCCGATCGTCCCGATCGCGCGGATCTGCGGTCCGCCCACCATGTCCACAGCCTCCCCCAGCACCGGGATCAGCTTTTGAATCAGAGGATCTTTCGTGATATGGGCAAAGGAAGTGAGGGAGCCGATCTTAAGCGTCCCGTCTTCGAGCAGGCTCACTCCGCGAAGTTCGTCGAGCCCGTAGATGCTCACCAGTTCGCATCCGGCCATCTTCCCGGCCCGGATATGGATCAGGACATCCGATCCCCCGGCGATGATGGCCGCATCGGGATGTTCGGTAAGCAGCCTGACGGCATCCGCCACATCTTTCGGTTCATAGATCGCGCTGATGTCATACATGCTCATCCACCTCCTTACTCCAGAGGAGCCTCATCCGAGGGCTCATCGATCCGGTCAAAAAGTTTCTCCTCCGTGAAACGCCTGAAAAGCTGGTGCGGATCCATAGGCGCATTGTTAAATGCGACCCCGGTCGCCTGCAGCACGGCGTTGCGGATAGCCGGGGCAGCCGGAAGAGCCGGCGGCTCCCCGAGCGCCTTCGTTCCGTAAGCGCTGGTGGGTTCGGCATTCTCCACGAACTGTGCTTCCAGGTGCGGATGGTCCATCATCGTGGAAAGCTTGTAATCGAGCAGGTTGCCGTTCAGAAGCTTTCCGGTTTTCGGGTCATAGATCATCTTCTCGGTCAGGCCGTAGCCGATGCTCATGCTCATGCCGCCCTGTACCTGTGCCCTGGCGAGCGCCGGGTTGACCAGGGTTCCCGCATCATGGACATTGATCACATCCAGCAGCCTGATCTTGCACAGAGCGATATCCACCTCCACCTCGGCGAAAGCACACCCGAAGCTGTAGGCGTTGGTCTTTAGCTGGGTCGTCTTTTCCATCGTTAGGTGCTTGCTGTTTTCCATGTCATACAGGCAGGTAGACGCCAGCTCGCCGAGCGTCATCAGTTCCCTTCCGTCCGTGGTCCTGACGATCTTTCCGTCTATGATATCCATCAGGTACGGCTGCATCCTGGTATAGCGGAAAGCCGCCTCGAGGATGAGTTTTTTGAAATCCTCCGCGCAGCCGCGGATGGCCATGCCGGCCGCATAAGTCTGGCGGGAGGCGTAAGCGCCGGTTCCGTACGGGGTCACATCGGTATCCTGGTTGGTTACGATATGCACCATCTCAAACGGAATGCCAAGCGTCTCGGCCGCCATCTGGGAGAAAGCCGTATCGGCGCCCTGGCCGATCTCCGTCTCGCCCACCTGCAGCTGGATGGAACCGTCCTGGTTCATGACCATGCGGCACGAACTGCTCTCAAGCGAGATCGGCCAGACGGCGGTATTGTACCAGAAAGCCGCGCAGCCGATGCCCCGGCGGATATTGCCGCTCTGGTGCTCATAGGCTTTGCGCTTTCTCTCATAGTCGATATAAGCCATGCCGGCGTCCAGTGTCTGATTGTAGGTATCCGAGTACAGCTCGTTTTTGGAAAAGCCGTCCACGTAACCCACCGGCATGAGGGTCCTTCTCCGGTATTCGACCGGGTCGAGCTTAAGCGCCCGGCAGATATCGTCGACGTGGGACTCCATCGCGAACGTCACCTGCGGCATGCCGTAGCCGCGCATCGCGCCGGCCACCTGCCTGTTGGTGAACACGGTCCACGAATCACATTCGATATTCTCGCACGGATACATCTGCGGCACCGAGTTCATGCCCTTCGCACAGACACCGTGTCCGTGGGAGGCATAAGCTCCCTGGTTCGACCAGCACTCCAGCTTCCTGGCCTTTAAGGTCCCGTCCGGCTTCACCCAGGAGATCACATGGTAGCGGATCGCGTGACGCACCCTGCAGTTGGCAAAGGTCTCTTCCCTTGTGCACTCCAGCTTGACCAGGCGGCCGCCCACCTGTGTGGAAAGCCATGCGCACAAAGGCTCATAGAGCGCATCCTGCTTGTCGCCGAAGCCGCCCCCGATATAGGGTTTGACGACGCGCACCCGTCCCCAGTCAACACCGAGCGCCTGGGCGACGCAGCGTCTCGTGATATGCGGGATCTGGGTGGAACTGGTCACATGGATCCTTCCGCCTTCCTCCCACGCAAAACAGCTGGCATTCTCGATATGGCAGTGCTGCACCGTGGGGGTGTCGAACCAGCCTTCGAATTTGATCAGGCCTTCTTCTTTGATGGCTTCCTCGTAATTGCCCCTGCGGACAAAGGTATGCGCAAGCACATTGTCCGGGAACTCCTCATGAAGAACGGGAGCTCCTTCTTTCATGGCCTCCTGCGCATCGAGCACAAAGGGCAGTTCCTCATACTCCACCTTGATCAGCCGGACAGCTCTGTCCGCACTTACCTCATCCTCCGCGACGACAGCGGCCACATCATCTCCGTAGTAGCGCACGTGCTTTGTCAGAACCGAACGGTCGGCAACGTCCCGGTGTGACGGATCCATGCTCCACGGATGTCCCGCGGTCGGGAATTTATACTCAGGCGCGTCAAAACAGGTCAGGACCCTGACTACGCCGGGCACTTTCTCCGCCTCCGAGATATCGACGCTCTTTACGATGGCATGCGCGACCTGTGCATGACAGATCTTTGCCACCAGGGCATTTTTGTCACACAGGTCATCCACATATTTCGCTCTTCCGGTCACCTTGTCATAACCATCCACTCTGGGGATGCTCTCACCTACGATCATATTAAAGACCACCTCCTGAAAGCCGGGTGTATTGTTCGTTTCTATAGGATTCATAGACATCTTCAATCACTTGTTTCAGCGTATTTCCGGTCCTTTTATTATACCATAGAAAAAGCCGGCATGCCATGAAAACGGGCATGCCGGCGGGGTCGTTTTTATGCTTTTTTATGCTGGGCCTTGGAGACGATGATCGCACAGGAAGCATCGCCTGTGATATTGACGGCGGTACGTCCCATATCGAAGATACGGTCAACGCCGGCGACCAGCGCGATGCCCTCGACCGGAAGGCCGACGGACTGGAGCACCATGGCCAGCATGACCATGCCCGCCCCCGGGACACCGGCTGTTCCGATAGAAGCTAACGTAGCTGTCAGCACGATCGTCAGCATCTGGGGGAATGTCAGCGTGATGCCGAAGCAGGATGCGATGAACACGGCGCAAACGCCCTGGTAGATCGCGGTTCCGTCCATATTGATCGTCGCGCCGAGCGGCAGGACGAAGGAAGTGACTTCCTTGTCAGCGCCGAGCTTCTGTGCGCATTCCATGTTCAGGGGAAGCGTTCCCACTGAGGAAGCGGAGGAGAAAGCCATCATGATCGCAGGCATCATCCCCTTGAAAAACGTGATCGGGCTTAAACCACCGAGCGTGCTCACTGTTGCGGAGTAGACCACTACCGCATGGACGACGTAGCAGATGTAAGCGACCAGAAGGACCTTGGCCAGAGAGCCGAGCACCGCGGGGCCGTTTTCGGCGACTACCGGGCACAGCAGGCAGAACACACCGATCGGAGAAAGCTTCAGGATCATCTCCATCGCTTTCATGCAGATATCATTCGCAATATTGACCGCCTTGAATTCGGCGATGTCATGGTTGTCAGCGATCATGATCAGGGCAAATCCGATGAACAAAGAAGCCACGATGATCTGGAGCATGTTTGCTTCAACGAACGGCTGCACAAAGTTGGACGGGAAGATTCCCACGAGCGTATTCATGAAATTGACGCTTGTCGCCGCCGGCTCATAGGACAGGTCCGAGGTCGAAAGGACCGGGAAGATGCCTTTGAAAAGGTTTGCGAACAGAAGACCGATCGCTACGGCAAAGGCTGTTGTGCACATATAGTAGAGGATCGTCCTTCCGCCGATCGCGCCGACCTTTTTAATATCCCTCATGGAGACCACGCCTGCCATGATCGAGAAAAAGACCAGCGGGCAAACGATCCACTTGATCAGGTTCAGGAATATCGTACCGAAAGGCTTGATATAGTTGACGGCAAACGCCGGGTGCGCGGTGAAGGCAATACCTGCGATGATCGCCAGCACGAGTGCGATGAAGATCTGTGTAGATAATGCCATCTTCTTTTTCTGGTTCATTTGTTTCTCCTCCTTGAAATAAATAGTTGCTTTATATACATCCCCTACCTGCCGAACGGGCAGACGGGGAAAGTACATTCACTGCAGCCAAGGCACAGGCCGCCCTCTCCCATGACGGTAAAATCCTCCCTTTTGAGCCGCACGCCGGCGGCGATTCTGGGCAGCACCAGGTCAAAGATCGTGGCGCCCGCGTACATGACGCAGCCGGGCAGCCCCATCACGGGAGTCCCGTCCGGGTAATATCCGAGCATGAACATCGCTCCGGGAAGGACCGGTGCTCCGTAGGTGATAACCTCTGCCCCGCTTCTTCGAATGGCTCCGGGGGTGTTGTCGTCCGGATCCACGCTCATACCGGCGGTGCAGATGACCAGATCCGGCTTCTGTTCCCGCACGGCGGCGATCGCATCGGCGATTTTTTCCGTTCCGTCGCCCGGTGCGGCATATCCGGTCACCTCGATGCCGTAAGCGGCCAGCTTCCTTTTCAGCACGGGAGTAAAGTGATCCTCTATGAGACCTCCCGCCACCTCCGAACCCGTGGCGACCACGGCGGCCGTTTTCAGCCGGTAGGGAAGGACTTTCAAAAGCGGCTCCGTCCCGGCAGCTTTTTCTGCAAGTGCGATCTTTTCTTCTTCGATCACCAGCGGAATCACTCTCGTTCCGCACAGCTTATCTCCGGCTTTGACCGGTGTATTGCCTTTTCTGGTCGCGATCATCAGCTCGGGAACGGCGTTGACTTTGTTCAGCCGCTGTGTGTCCACGATCAGGACGCCGTCCGTTTTTGATGTCAGCTCGATCTTTCCTTCCTTCGGAAGGCTTTTTTCGGTGTCATCTCCTCCGCAGAGGGCGGCAAGGCGTTCGGCGGCTTCATCTTCATGGAGATATCCCTCTCCCAGTTCCAGAACGTACAGGTTCTCCTTACCCATGGAGAGCAGAACGGGAATATCCTCCTCCCGCACCACATGCCCTTTCCGGAAGCGCGGGCCTTTATAAACGCCCGGGATGATCTGCGTCATGTCATGGCACAGGACATGGCCGACCGCCTGCTTTGTATCGATCAGTCTCATCATTTCGCTCATTTTGCTGCCTCATCCTTCTGTCTTTTCACTCAGGCATTCGATCAGCTGCGCGGCAATGCTAACGGCGATCTGGGCCGGGGTCTGCGCCCCGATCTCAAGGCCTACCGGTGAGTGGATCTTCTGTATCTGAGTTTGCGGGAAGCCCTGCTGCGCAAGCGCCTCCCTCACAGCCTGTGCTTTTTTATGGCTGCCGATGCACCCGATATAGAACGGGTCAGAGCCCAGCACTTTTGAAAGAACGGTCAGATCTCCCTTGTGCCCGTAGGTCGTGACCACGACCAGGTCCTGGGGACAGATGCTGATCTCCTTATCCAGCCTTTCATAATCGAGGCAGACGATCCGCTCGGCGTCCGGGAAATACTCCCGTTTCAGCGCTTCGCTCCGGTCGTCGGCCACGCAGTGACGCATATCCATCACCGCCAGGATCCTGGCGAGCGCACGCCCCACATGTCCGGCGCCGATGATCCAGACGGTGCTCTGCGCCTGCGCCTTTATCTCCGGCGCATTCTCCAGACCGGACAGGGTCTCTTCTTCAAGCGCCATAAAGCGTACGCGGATCCTGCCCCCGCAGATCATACCGGTCTTCGTCTCATCAACGCTCCCGAGAAAGCGCTGTCCCGAGGAATCGAGGTCAAAGTCCGCCTCCACCGGAAGAACGGCTTCTTCCCGGATCAGCTCAAGAGCCTTCTGACAGGCCAGTCTTTCCACGGCTCCGCCGCCGATGGTCCCCAGACATTTCCCGGTCTTTAAGACCGCCATCATGGCGCCTTCCTCCCGGGGAACCGATCCCTCCGAAGCGATGATGCGGCAGACGATCCCCTGAACGCCCTGCTTTGTGAGTCTTCTGAGCTTTGAGAGAAGCTGCAGCCCTTCCGGTGCGTCTTCATCCCGGTGCTGCTGGCGAAAATACAGGATCGCTTCAAGAACGCCTCCTCCTACCGCCAGGGCTTTATCGGAGGCGCAGAAACAGTGGGCTTTTTCACAGCGCGGATCGATATCTCCGCATTTCATGCCCTTCGTGACGGCCGTTCCCTCAGCCAGAAGTCCGCGCAGAACTCCGTCGATCCGGCAGATGACCGGCTCATCCCCGACGTAAGCCGCCGTCTCACCGGCCTTCACCCGGTCGGTGATGGATCGTACCGGCCGGAAGATTCCGTCTGCCGGAGAGCGAAGGACCCTCTCTACGGTATATCCGCCGATATTTCCGGGTATTCCGGTATTCGGAGCGGCGCTCCCTTCGGTGATCACCCGGCCCAGGTAATGGCCCCGGTTCGTCTCGATCACCCCGTGACAATCCGTCCCGGCGGTAAACCCCGGCCCCACGCCGATCACGATCGGTGCGTCCGCAATGGAAGTTCCCAGGTTTTTCTTGGCAAGGACAGCGTCCACCACCGCGTCCGGTCTCAGGTAGGACAGGCAGTGTGCTTCGGGATCCGCCAGTACGGGAATATTCCCGCGTTCAAGGCATTCCGTGACCGCCCGGCGCAACTTTTCAGTATCTTTCATCGGAGGGATATATACACCCGTGACGTCTTCCACTGATGCGCTGCCGTTTGGGATCGCTTCACAAAAACAGACCGTCCGCCGGACAGCGGTCGGCTTGGGAAGATCTGTCATGACGACCCGAAAACCGCTTCTGTAAAGTCTCAGTGCGATACCGGAGGCGATATCTCCCGCCCCCTTGATCAATACCAGCATAATCTCTCCCGTAAAAATTTCTCAGGTATCCTTTGCTCCCGGCAGCCGCTCTCCGGTTTCGGGATCAAAGTTTTCAAAAATAGGCCACAGTCCTTCACTGAGTGCCTGGTCCAGCTCCTCTTTATTGTGGATGGTCCAGGAGGCTCCCTGTTTTTTCATCACGCCCAGCCAGAATCGGTTGCCGGCATTTTTGCGCTCGGAAAAACGGTAGGCGATAAAATCGGGCTTTGTCCAGAAACCGTGGAGCATGTTGGTCCCCACCACGGTCTCCGCAAGCGACAGTTTTTTCTTTGAATTAAAATAGTTCATGGCCAGCTGTCCGCGGATGATCTGCGGATAATGAGCCTTCAGATAAGTGAGTACGCCAGGATAAAAGCTCTCGATGCAGAAAGGTCCGTCATAGGTTTCCAGTTCCCGGCAGACCGCTTCCGTGAGGGCATTCTCGTTTCCCTTGTACGGTTTGAGCTCAATGATCAGCGGCGTCCTGCCCCGGAAAATATCAAGCACCTGCGGCAGCGTCGGGATGGTCTGCGTGCTCTGACCGAGAGTATAATCGCCAAGCCGGTCCATTGTCAGGTCCTCCACAACGCCCTTTTTCCCGGTCAGGCGTTTGAGGCTCGAATCGTGAAGGATGGCCAGCGTCCCGTCCTTGCAAAGATGCACGTCCAGCTCCGCACCGAAGCCGTTTTCCACCGCCAGTTCGAACGCCTTCAGGGAATTTTCCGGCGCGTCCGGTTCCCGGTGATAACCCCGGTGGGCAAAGAGCCATCCGTTAAAATCGTTACATGTCCAGGTCTTCATATGCTTCCAGCCCCTTCCTTTTCTCTGTCACCGTATCCCCGTGCCTGACCATCAGCATGGTGATCACCGCCAGAAAGGCGAACAGCGCCGAGTAGGGGAACAGTGTCATATAACCGGCCTTGTTGAGCAGGAAACCCGCTGCGATAGGGGTCACCGTCTGGGCCGCCATACTGAAAGTGTAATAATATCCGGTAAACTTGCCGATATCGGCCCCCCTGCACATCTCCACCACCATGGGCAGGCTGTTGACATTAATCATGGCCCAGGCGATTCCGATCATCACAAAGACCGCATAGAGCACCGGATGGAAGCTGGACCGGAAGCAGGTGTACAGGAAGCTGAGCAGGAAGCAGACACCGAGGATGCATACCCCGATGCAGATCGTCTTCTTGCGCCCGATCTTACCGGCCACGGCAGCAGCCGGAATATAAGTAACGATGGCACCGAGCGTGGCGATCGTCAGGCACAGCGAAGCGCTGCCGAGCGTCATGCCCCACATCCGGTTCGCGTAGGTGGTGAACCAGGTCTCCACCGCATTGTATGCGATGAACCACAGTGCAATGGAGATCAGCAGAAAGACCAGGGAGCGCTTTACATCCTTCGGAAGCTTCTCGTTTCCGGCCTCGTCTTTTACCGTGAGGTCCTGCTCGGGATGGGCCGCCTCATACTCTCTTTCCTCGCTGACCAGCTTCGGCTCGTCGACCATTGTCATCACGACCAGCAGGGCCAGCAGCATGATCCCTGCCACGACGCCGAAAAGCAGCAGATAGCTCACATGGTCTTTTCCGGCCGTGCGGGCCTCGGAATACAGAACAGTCGCCACGATCAGGTACAAGATCACGCCAAACGCCCCCAGCAGATTGATGATCGCGTTGGCCTTGCTTCTGAGCGGCTTCGGGGTCACATCGGGTGTCAGTGCCACCGCGGGAGAGCGGTAGGTACCCATGGAAATCAAAAGCAGGCCGAGCACCACGATAAAGCACACCAGCTTAACGGTGGCCGGCGAAGTAAAGTAAGAGTCATCAAGCAGCGGAAGAAACATCATCAGGACGACCGATGCGATCGTGCCAAACAGGATGAACGGTTTTCTCCGGCCCATCTTTGACTTGCAGCGGTCGCTGATCGATCCGAACAGCGGCAGCAGAAACAGCGCCAGTACGTTGTCAGCCGCCATGATCGTTCCGGACCAGGTCTCGTTCAGGTGAAACGTGTTCGTCAGAATCAGCGGAATCACATTGTTGTACATCTGCCAGAAAGCACAGATGGCCAGAAAAGCCATACCGATCTGCACGGTCTTTCCCACTCTCAGTTTAGCATCCATTTTTCCTTCCTCCTTGCGGGAGCTGTGATCTCGCTCATTATATCATTTTTGCCCTGATCATGCTATGATTATCGGGAGAGGAGGCATTTGGCATGCTTGCAGATCATCTTGCACTCAGATCCGGCATCAGCGCCTTTATCGGAAGCGGCGGGAAGACGTCGCTGATCGCGCAATGTGCCCGGGAGCTGGCCGAAAGAGGCAAAAAAGTGATCGTTTGTACGACCACCCATATCTATCCGTTTCCGGATATGCCGCTTTTCCTGACAGAATGCGGCGAAGCTGATCCGCAGCTTCTTTCCCTGCCCGGATACGGAAAAGGAAAAGCCGTCTGCATCGGTACGCCTGCCGCTGACGGCAAACTCACTGCGCCTG
>JBGUOI010000165.1:0-23240 GCA_045118075.1 Porcincola sp.
CTTTTTAAAAGAATTTTCAAGGTTGTTTCACTGTTCAGTTGTCAATGTGCATCTGCCGCTCTCTCAAGTGACAGCTTAATTAATTTACCACGCTGTCAAATCCGTGTCAAGCACAATTTTTTATTTTTTTCCAGTTTTTTAACAGCCACTACACAACCCCATGCGCTCCCCCGGAATGAATCAAATATCTCCCAGCCTGAAAAAAGCAGCCCTGCTCATGGCAGGACTGCTCTCTTTCTATTTAAGTATCAACCTACTTCTTATACCGGATAAGCTTTGTTCTTCTCATCCGCTGCAGCCGGATCGATACCGGTCTGCTGTGCCTGTCTGTACTTGAAGAAGTCGATGGCTACCTGCGGGAACAGTGCATAGGAAAGAACATCCTCATCCTGCTGCTTCCACTGTGCGATCTCTTTCTCGTACTTATCAAGTGCGGGCTCAAGGTCGTCGGCCGGGCGATAGGTGATCACTTTCGCATCGCCGATGCACTTCTTCTGTACTTCGGGATTAAACGGTTTAACCGTCTTGCCGTATTTACCGGACAGAAGATCTTTTGTCTCCTTGGTGACCATCTTGTAGCGCTCGCCTGCGATGACATTCATAACAGCCTGAGTACCGACGATCTGTGAGGACGGGGTAACCAGAGGCGGCTCACCGAAGTCTTTACGTACGCGCGGAACTTCCTCAAGCACTTCGTAGAACTTGTCTTCAGCATGCATGTCTTTGAGCTGGCTGGTCAGGTTGGAGAGCATGCCGCCCGGCACCTGATACTGCAGGGTCTTGATGTTGACGCCCAGGTTCTTCGGATTAAGAAGACCGCTGGCGATGGCATCTTCACGCATCGGACGGAAGTATTCCGCGATCTCGGCCAGGAGGTTCATATCGAACTTGGGATCATACGGAGTACCGGCAAATGCGGCGGCCATAACCTCCGTAGCGGGCTGGGAAGTACCCAGTGCGAACGGAGACATAGCGCAGTCGATCACGTCCACGCCGGCTTCTACTGCCTTCATGTAAGTCATGGAAGCCTCACCGGAGGTATAGTGCGTGTGCAGCTGGATCGGAAGCTTGGTAGCGCTCTTTAAGGCACTTACCAGTTCGGAAGCGCTGTAGGGAAGAAGGAGGCCGGCCATATCCTTGATGCAGATCGAATCGGCGCCCATGTCTTCAATTCTCTTCGCGATATCCATCCAGTAGTCAAGCGTGTATGCATCACCCAGCGTATAGGAAAGAGCGATCTGGGCATGACCGTTCTCCTTCTTTGTGGCCTTTACGCAGGTCTCAAGATTGCGCAGGTCATTCAGGCAGTCAAAGATACGGATGATATCAATACCGTTGGCAATAGACTTCTGAACGAAGTACTCGACAACATCATCCGGATAGGGTGCATAACCTAAAATGTTCTGGCCGCGGAAAAGCATCTGCAGCTTGGTATTCTTGACGCCGTCACGGATCTTGCGCAGTCTCTCCCACGGATCCTCTTTCAGGAAACGCAGGGATGCGTCGAACGTGGCACCGCCCCAGCACTCAAGAGAATGATAGCCTACTTTATCAAGTTTATCCAGGATCGGCAGCATCTGCTCAGTCGACATACGGGTAGCGATCAGAGACTGATGTGCGTCACGCAGAATGGTTTCTGTAATCTTTACGGGTTTTTTTACAACTTCTGCCATTTTCCTGTATCCTTTCTTATCGTTTTATACGCCAAATATAGCCATGAAAGTACCGGCACAGACGGCTGTACCGATAACACCTGCCACGTTCGGTCCCATCGCGTGCATCAGCAGGAAGTTCGTAGGATCTGCCTCAGCGCCTACCTTCTGGGAGACACGGGCAGCCATGGGCACCGCGGAGACACCGGCCGAACCGATCAGCGGGTTGATCTTGTCATGCGAAACGATACGGAACACCTGTCCGAGCAGGACACCGCCCGCCGTACCGAAAGCAAATGCAACCAGACCCAGAACAACGATCTTAAGTGTGCTGGCATTCAGGAAATTCTCTGCACTTGTGGTCGCGCCTACAGAAGTACCCAGCAGGATAACGACGATGTACATCAGTGCATTGGAAGCTGTCTCTGTCAGCTGTTTGACAACGCCGCACTCACGGAACAGGTTGCCGAGCATCAGCATACCTACCAGAGGAGCTGTGGTGGGAAGGATCATGCAGACCACGATCGTGATGATGATCGGGAACAGGATCTTCTCAAGCTTGGAGACAGGACGAAGCTGCTCCATTTTGATCTTGCGCTGTTTTTCAGTTGTCAGCAGTTTCATGATGGGCGGTTGGATGATCGGAACCAGTGACATGTAGGAGTACGCTGCCACCGCGATCGGGCCCATCAGTTTTGTCTGGCCCAGCTTACCGGCAAGGAAGATGGAGGTAGGTCCGTCAGCACCGCCGATAATGGAGATAGCTGCAGCTGCCTTGCCGTTGAAGCCGAAGGCGATGGCAAGGAAATAAGCTACATAGATACCAAGCTGTGCGGAAGCGCCCAGCAGGAAGCTCATGGGATTGGCGATCAGGGGACCGAAGTCCGTCATGGCGCCGACGCCCATGAAGATCAGGGACGGGAAGATACTCCACTCGTCCAGGACATAGAAATAATGGAAAAGTCCGCCGGCGTGCTCGATGCCCATGGCATCCACATACGGCTTCGCGATGATATCCGGATAGATATTCACCAGAAGCATACCGAACGCGATGGGGATCAGCAGAAGCGGCTCAAAATCATGTTTGATTGCCAGATACAGGAACACCAGCGATACTACGATCATGATGTAGTTTCCCCAGGTCAGATTGAGGAAAGCGGACTGGTGCACAAGATTTGACAATGTGCTCGCAATGTAAGACATTTTTTACCTCCCAGCTGAAGATTTTTGCGGACGGATCAAAGCCGATCAGTCCATCGTAGCCAGTGTATCGCCGTTTTCCACTGCATCGCCTGCTGCGACGTCAATGCTGACAATGGTGCCGTCCTGGGGAGCCACGACCGGGATTTCCATCTTCATAGCTTCAAGGATGATCAGCGTATCGCCGGCCTTGACAGCCTGGCCTGCAGAAGCCTCAACCTTAAATACCTTGCCGGGAACAGAAGCAGCCACTTTCACGCTGCCTGCGCCGCCTGCTGCCTTCGGAGCGGGAGCTGCCTTGGGAGCAGCCTTCGGAGCCGCCTTGGGAGCTGCTTTCGCTGCGGGAGCCGCACCGGTGCCCTGTCCTTCTTCTACAGTGACATCATATACATTACCATTGACTGTGATCGTATAGTTTTTCATTATATTTCCTCCTGTATTTATCAGTCGCAAACAATTATCTTCTGGCAGCTTTTCTGATGGAACGAACCACAAATCCGTCTGTGGATGTCTGTTCAGAAGCAGCTATCGCCGCAGCGATCACAGCCACCAGTTCTTCATCATCTGTAAGATCTTCTTCCACTACTTCTGCTGCCGGGGCCGGTGCAGCCGCTTTCACGGGAGCGCTCACGACAGGCTGGTCTTTCTTGGCTGCCTTCTCGATCAGGTCGGGGATCCAGTGGATCTGTCCGATAATGAAGCTCAGGAACAGCAGCACGATGAAAACGATGCCGATACCGAGGATGGTATTGAGTCCGGCTTCAGCGATCAGCTTGCTCATGGGATATTTGATCTCCCAGTCCATCGTGGCCGATCCGTCGCGGACATTAATGGCATTGTTTACAATAACAGAGGTTTTCTCGGGAACACCCTGGTACTTGACCTCACTGGTGACATTCACCGTTTTCCCGTCCTCACTCATCTGTGCATCCTGGCTGACGATCTCTGAAAACTCGCCAAGCTCTTCACGCAGGCCGTCCCAGGTAGCCGCGATCACTTTGATGTCAGCGCTGTTGCCCTCCTCGATCGCCTGTTTCACTTCCTCTTCGGAGAGTGAAGCCAGCTGCTGGATCAGGGTAGCCGCATAGGTTTTTCCGCTCTCAAGGTAGTACTCCTCGGCAGAGGCGGGTGTGGAAGCCGCACCGTCCTCAGAGGGAGCCGTTTCCGTAACGGCCTCGGTGAGCGCTTCAGCGGCATATGCATTCTGACCGGCCAGACAAAGAGTCATACCCACAGCAAAGAGGATCGTTCTGATACTTTTCTTCATATTGGATCACCTCGTTTATACTGTACCGTGTTTTTTGTCAGGTCTGTCTTCTCTCTTGGAATAAAGCATCTCAAAGGCACCGATCACATATTTCCTGGTGTCTTCGGGCTCGATGATCGTGTCTACATATCCTCTGGAAGCTGCTGCAGCAGCGCTTGACTGAAGCGCGGCATATTCTGCGGCTTTCTCGTTGATCACACTGCCGTCTTCTCCGGCATACATGATCTTGGCAGCCAGCTTGGCATCCATCATGCCGATCTGTGCCTGGCTCCAGGCATAAGTGTAATCAGCGCCGGCAGCTTTGCTGTTCATGACGTTGAAAGCATTGCCGTAAGCTTTGCCGATGACCACATTGACCTTCGGAACGGTTGCGTCCGCAAATGCGAAGGTAAGTTTCGCTGCCGAACGGGCAATTCTCTTCTCGGAGCACTCACATGCCTTAAATCCGGTCGCATTGGTCAGTGTCAGCACGGGAAGATCGAAAGCGTCGCAGAAGCTCACGAAGGCAGCTGCTTTTTCGCAGCCGTTCGGAGTAAGCAAAGTACCGGTCTCCTCGGATTTTCCGGTCTCGGCATCGTAGATCTCGCTGCGGTTTGCGACAGCGCCTACTGTCTGGCCGTTCAGGCGCAGGAAGCCGGTCACCATCTCTTTGGCGAAATCAGCCTTGGTCTCGAAAAATACATTGTCATCCGCGATCTGGGAAAGGAGGATGGAGGTGTCGCCCGCGGCGTTTGCCAGATCGGTGCAGACCCTGTTCAGGTCATCCTCACACTCTTCGACAGCGATCTCTTCATTATTGGCGGGAAGCAGGCCGACCAGCGCACGGATCTGGGAGAGCACTTCCTCCTCGGTACCGGTGAAGTCGACATTGCCTGCCTGGCTCTGGAACGCGGCCGACGCCGTGTCATTCTTCTCGGCAACATTGCCGCCCAGGGCATTGGGAGAGTTGACAAAAAGTTTCGCTTTGGTCCCCTCCATGAAAACAAAATCCGAAAGTTCGGCCGCGACGGCCATACCGCCTCCGCAGGTTCCGAAGACCGCGGTGATCTGCGGGATGACACCCGAAGCCGCTACCTGTTTGCGGTAGATCTCGCCGAAAGCATTCAGCGCGTCTGTCGCTTCCTGAAGGCGAAGGCCGGCACAATCGACCAGACCGATGATGGGAGCACCCATCTTCATGGCCATATCATACAGTGCCGTGATCTTCCTGGCATGCATCTCACCTACCGTACCGCCCAGAACGCCTGCATCCTGGCTGTACACGTAGACAAGGCCGCCGTCGATCACTCCGTAACCGGTGATGACGCCATCAGACTCCGCAGCGGCTGCTGACATGTTGAAATCAGTGTTTCTTGCTTTGATAGCGCCGCCGATCTCAACAAAACTGTTCTCATCAAGTAAAGAATTGATTCTTTGACTTGCTAAGCTTTTTGCTGTATTACTCATCCTATCAGCCCTCCGTGTAAATTGGATTGTTTCTATAAAAAAATATTATAAGAACATCCCTTTAATCTTAACTTGAAATTAATAAAAACGCAAGGGGCACTTAGCCCCCTGCGTTGTATTTCTTCTGTGTAAGGCCGGTCCTGTCAGACCTTTAAATTCTCATCGATCTCCTGGGATGCCTCCAGCCGGAAGTCTTCTTTCCGGACCGGATCGATCCTGGGCAGGTTCTCCACCGAGTCAATGCCGAAATGACGCAGGAAGTTCTCGGTCGTCCCAAAAAGGATCGGCCTTCCCGGCGCATCCATCCGGCCCGTCTCCGCGACCAGTTCGTATTCCACCAGCTTGTTGACCGCATGATCCGATTTTACCCCGCGGATCTTCTCGATCTCAAGCTTTGTCACCGGCTGTTTGTAAGCTATGATAGCCAGCGTTTCCATCAGAACATCTGTCATCCTGATCTTTCTCGGCACCGATGCGATCTTGATCAACGACTCATAGCACTCCTGCTTGGTGCACATCTGGTAATTGCCTTCCAGCTCCAGGATTCGCACTCCTCTCTCTTGCGACTCGCACGAATCCATCATTTCACTGACCAGTCTTTTGACCTCTCTCGTCTCCAGGTCAAGCGCTTTTGCGATCCGCTCAGGTTCCACGGTATCACCCATAGCAAACAGGATCGCTTCGATCGCCGCTTTCGCCTGTATATCATTCATAACCGTCAACCTCCAAGACCTCCGCCGCAGAATCCGCACTGACGCCCTTCGCGGCATTGATGTAGATCTCCCCGAACAGTCCATCCTGCTGTACCAGCACTTTTCCCTGCCGGACAAGTTCAAGGACCGTCAGGAACGTGATCACGGCATACATCTTTCCTTCCCTGTGTTCAAGCAGGCTCCGGAAAGTGCAGCGGTTCTTTCTCATGATCCGCCTCGTGACGCTGGTCATGACTTTCTTTGTATCTACCTGTTCCTTCTCGATTCTCCCGAACTGGCTCCGAACGGGATCCACCCGCTCTTCCTGGCGCCTGATCACCTCGGCAAAAACGGCGCCCAGTTTCAGGATCGTCACGTCCTCAAGCAGCTGTTCCGTATCAACGGGCGGCCGGAAGCGGATCACTTCCTCCGGAAGCTGCTGCTGCCGGAACAGTTTCTTTCCGGCCTCATCCTCACGGTCTTTGAGCTGGAGAGACATGTACTTGTACATCTTATACTCGAGCAGCCTGGCCACCAGCTCATCCCTCGGGTCGATCTCCTCTCCGTCCTCATCCTTTTCAGCCGGAAGCAGCATCTTTGCTTTAATATCCAGCAGCGTGGCTGCCATCACGAGAAACTCACTCATGTCATCGAGCACATTCCGGTCCATGCTTTCAAGGTACTCCATGTACTGATCGGTGATCATGGCGATCGGGATGTCATAGATACTGACTTTATTCTTTTCGATCAGATGCAGCAGGAGGTCCATCGGGCCCTCAAAATGCTGCAGCTTCAACGATAGTTCCATGTGAATATCCCTTCCGTTTTTCAGTTATTCGGGGTAAAACTCCAGCACCACGATCTCATACGGATTGTTCATCCGCAGCATCGGTGTGTGCTCTCCGATCCCCGCTGTCACGATCATCCTCGTCTGCCCTTCCCGGAAACTGCCGCGGCAGTATTTCGGAAACAGTCTGAAAGACCCTCCGGCTACGCCTCCGAGGAAAGGAAGCACGATCAGTCCGCCGTGAATATGGCCGGAAAGGACCAGGTCACTTCCCCATCCGCTGTAAGCATCGATCGCATCCGGATGATGCGCCAGCAGAATAGTATAGGTCTCCAGATCCTTCTCTCCCAGTGCCAGTCTGATATCCTCCGGACCGGGAAGCACCGGATGAGCCCGGTTGTATGCCTCTTTATCCAGTTCAAATCCGGCGATACTGATATCGATGCCGCCGATCGACACGGTCACGGAATCATTGTTGAGGATGGTGATTCCCGCATCGCGAAGCTCCTGTTCAAACGCCGCGTAATCGATCTTATACCGCACGGGATCTGCTTTCGCCCGGCTCTCATGATTGCCGTTGACCGCATAAACATCGTGACCGGCAGCCAGCTTCTTCATCAGGTCAAGTGCATTCTGTGCATGCCCTTTTTTCCGCCTGCCTGCAGTGAGCATATCTCCTCCGCAGAAGATCATCGCCGGGTCCGTCTTCTCAATGACCTGCCAGAATCGTTCATCACCGGCAAGAGCCCGGTCATGCAGATCCGAGAGAAAGACTGCCCGAAAAGGCCTTTCCGGACTTCCGTACCGATCCGGGATGCGGATCTTGTAATGACTGATCCGGGTCTTATTCATCACAAGGTCCCTCCGTTTATCACAAAAGATCCCCGGTCGGAACGGACCGGGGACCCAGGTTTAATCAGTTATATTTGCGCTTGCGGGCCGCTTCAGACTTCTTTTTGCGCCTGACACTCGGCTTCTCGTAATGCTCTCTTTTGCGAATCTCCTGCTGAATGCCGGCCTTCGCACAGTTTCTCTTGAAACGGCGCAGTGCGCTGTCCAGCGATTCGTTTTCTTTTACGATAACATTCGACATAGCTTCTTCCCAACCTCCCTCCAGCTGTAGGATTGTGCATAACAACTGTGGGTTAATTTTCTGCACTGAAAAGTATTATTGCATACTTTTAGATTTACGTCAACATAAAATCTCAGTTGATCTGGCTTTCAAGCACCTTCGCAGCTTCCTCAAGTGCCTTCGCGATCCCGGACGGATTCTTTCCGCCTGCCTGGGCCATGCCGGGACGGCCGCCGCCGCCTCCGCCTACCAGCGGTGCGATGCTCTTGATCAGGTTCCCTGCGTGAGCCCCGAGCTTCTGGACCTTGTCAGAGCAGCTGACCATCAGGCTTACCTTGCCGTCCTTTGCGGAAGCAAGCACCACAACGCCCTCGCCGAGTTTTTCCTTGAGCTGGTCGCCCAGTTCGCGAAGTCCGCTCATGTCAACGTTGTCGACATTCGCGGCGATCATCTTCACACCTTTTACCTCGATCGCCTGATTGCCGGCATTTCCGAGTGCTTCCCTTGCCATCTTGCTCTTGAGAGACTCATTCTCGCTCATGAGGCTTTTTACTTCACTCTGAAGCTGGGCGATCTTTTTGCAGATATCTGCATGCCCTGCCTTAAGCATAGATGCTGCCTTATCGAGTTCGCCCTCAAGACCGCGGTAGTACTCGAGGACGCCGTCACCGGTCAGGGCTTCGATACGTCGTACGCCTGAGGAAATGCCCTGCTCGCTAACGATCTTAAACAGCTTGATCTGGGCGGTGTTGGAAACGTGGGTGCCGCCGCAAAGTTCCTTGGAGAAGTCACCCATGGAGACCACGCGCACCTTCTCGCCGTACTTGTCATCAAACAGTGCCATTGCACCGGTCTTCTTGGCTTCATCCAGCGTCATGACCTGAGTCGTGACATCCAGCGCCGCGCTGATCTGTTCATTGACGATCTGCTCGGTTCTTTCAAGCTCTTCCGGAGTCATTGCCTGGAAATGGGTAAAGTCAAAGCGAAGCCTTGACGGTTCCACCAGGGATCCTTTCTGCTCTACATGATTGCCGAGCACGATCTTCAGTGCTTTCTGAAGCAGGTGTGTAGCTGAGTGGTTCTTCTCGGTACTTCTTCTGGCTGAAGAATTTACAACGGCCCTTGCCTTCTCACCCTTCATGACAACGCCGCTCTTTACATGGCCGACATGGCCGATCCTTCCGCCGCGCAGCTGGATGGTATCGGTCACTTCGAATTCGCCCCGGTCGGTAATGATCACGCCGGTATCTCCGACCTGTCCGCCCTTGGTGGCATAGAAGGGAGTCTGTTCAAGGATCAGCGTTCCCTCTTCGCCGTCTCCGAGGGCATCGACAAGCTCACCGTAATGATCCGCGTCGACTTTGGTCGTCACAACACTGATCACGCTCTCACCTTCGGTGCCGTCGTAACCGGTGAAAACGCTGGTCACGTCATGGCCGATCTCATCATAGACCGTTGCCTCGGCGCCCATATAGTTCTGGACTTTCCGGGCAGATCTGGCTCTTTCCCTCTGTTCCTGCATGCAAGCAGTAAAAGCTTCCTCATCGACGCCGAAGCCCTTCTCCTCCAGGATATCCCTGGTCAGATCAAGCGGGAAGCCATAGGTGTCATACAGCACGAATGCCTTCTGGCCGGAAAGGACCTTTTCGCCGGAGGCTTTCATCTCTTCCTCAAGATCGGCGAGGATCTTCAGTCCCTGGTCGATGGTGCGTCCGAAGGTCTCCTCTTCCTTGGAAAGGATATTGCGGATGAAATCCAGTTTCTCGGAAAGTTCCGGATATCCGGCAGAAGAAGTCTCCGCTACCGTTGCGGCCAGGTCAGCCAGGAAATATCCGCCGATGCCGAGTCTCCTGCCATGTCTGGCAGCTCTGCGGATCAGTCTGCGCAGCACGTATCCCCTGCCCTCGTTGGAGGGAAGGATTCCGTCAGAGATCATGAACGTAGCGGAACGGATATGGTCCGTGATCACTCGGATCGAAACATCATCGTCTGCGTCAGCGTGATAGGTCTTCCCTGCCACCTCACAGATCTTGTCCCTGAGAGCACGGATGGTATCAATATCGAACATGGAATCCACATCCTGTACGGCTACCGCCAGACGTTCAAGGCCCATGCCCGTGTCAATGTTCTTCTGTTTAAGTGTCTCGTAATTTCCTTTACCGTCGTTCTCAAACTGGGTAAATACGTCGTTCCAGATCTCCATGTAGCGGTCGCAGTCGCATCCCGGAGCGCAGTCCGGTTTACCGCAGCCGTACTTCTCGCCCCTGTCATAATAGACTTCGGAACAGGGACCGCACGGACCCGCGCCGTGCTCCCAGAAGTTGTCTTCCTTGCCGAAACGATAGATTCTCTCGGCGGGAACACCGATCTGTTTGTTCCAGATCTCATAAGCCTCATCGTCATCGAGATAGACGCTCGGATAGAGTCTGTCGGGGTCAAGCCCGACGACCTTGGTCAGAAATTCCCAGGTCCACTCCAGTGCCTCGGATTTAAAATAATCACCGAAAGAGAAGTTGCCGAGCATCTCGAAGAAAGTGCCGTGTCTGGCTGTCTTACCCACGTTCTCGATATCACCGGTACGGATGCACTTCTGGCAGGTCGCCACTCTCGTGCGGGGCGGAACCTCAGCGCCGGTAAAATATGGTTTAAGAGGGGCCATACCCGCATTGATCAGCAGCAGGCTCTTATCATTATGGGGAACTAAAGAAAAGCTGTTCATGACCAGATGGCCTTTGCTCTCAAAAAAGTCCAGGAACATCTGTCTGAGTTGGTTTACACCGTATTTTTCCAAAGCGAATGCCTCCATTTCTTTGATCATCAATGATCATTTATCCATTATGATCTTTTTGAATTTTTTCTTTCCCCTGCGGAGCATGATTCCCTCGCCCAGCAGCTTTTCTGCTGCGATCAGGGTTTTGACATCCAAGACCGAGTCGCCGTCCACGCTTACGCCGCCCTGCTCGATGGCTCTGCGCGCTTCGTTCCTTGTGGCGGAGAGGCCTGACTTGACAAGCATGCTGACCACATCAATGGCGCCTTCCGTCAAATCTGAGTCTAAAAGTTTACAGGTGGGAATCTCCGCTGCGGCGCCCTTGCCGAAAAGTGCTTTTGCACCGTCCTGGGCT
This sequence comes from Porcincola sp., assembly GCA_045118075.1. Lineage (GTDB taxonomy): Bacteria > Bacillota > Clostridia > Lachnospirales > Lachnospiraceae > Merdiplasma. The sequence continues at coordinate 11,242 of JBGUOI010000165.1, forward strand.
TTCTGTGCCTCTTCTTTTCCGTGTACGAGTGATGTCAGTTCATAAGCCAGGATCTCCTTGGCCGTGTTGAGCTGGGCACCTTCCCAGCTGTTCATCTCATTGATCTGTTCGATCGGCAGGAAGGTCAGGAGGCGGATGCACTTTAGTACATCTGCATCACCGACATTGCGCCAGTACTGATAAAAATCAAAGGGAGATGTCTTGTTGGGATCAAGCCAGACCGCGCCGGACTGGGTCTTGCCCATCTTCTTTCCCTCGGAGTTGAGGAGCAGCGTGATGGTCATCGCATACGCGTCTTTCCCGAGTTTCCTGCGGATCAGCTCCGTGCCTGCGAGCATGTTGCTCCACTGGTCATCGCCGCCGAACTGCATGTTGCAGCCGTACTTTTTGTACAGCATATAGAAATCGTAAGCCTGCATGATCATGTAATTGAACTCAAAGAAGCTCAGGCCTTTCTCCATGCGCTGTTTATAGCATTCCGCGCGCAGCATGTTGTTCACTGAAAAATGAGCGCCGACTTCGCGCAGCAGTTCGATATAATTCAGGTCCAGCAGCCAGTCTGCATTGTTGACCATCATCGCCTTGCCGTCTGAAAAATCGATAAAACGGCTCATCTGCTGTTTAAAGCACTCGATATTGTGATTGATCGTCTCCTCCGTCATCATGGGGCGCATATCGGTCCGGCCGGAAGGATCGCCCACCATGCCTGTTCCGCCTCCGAGAAGAGCGATCGGCTTATTGCCGGCCATCTGGAGTCTCTTCATCAGGCACAGTGCCATAAAATGCCCGACGTGAAGGCTGTCTGCAGTCGGATCAAAACCGATATAGAAGGTGGCTTTTCCGTTGTCGATCATATCCCTGATCTCGGCTTCATCGGTCACCTGAGCGATCAGTCCCCTCTGCTGCAGTTCCTCGTAACAAGTCATTTCCTTTTCCTCCATCTATTGATATCTTGACAGACTTATCCAAACTATCCCATACTCTAACAACAGTCCCTGTCTTTGTCAAGCGTCATCCCGGGCTGTTTCCGGGCGGGACAGTCCGTTTTTTCGAAAGCTTTTTCAGGCAGAATTGTTTTACATCCATGCAGTGACGTGTTAAAATATCTTTCGGTTTTTATCCGGAACAGACCGGCCGGGTCAAATCCCGGCCTGAAAGGAACATAAGGATGCAGGTAAACATTTATACCGACGGCGCCGCCAGGGGTAATCCGGGTCCCGGCGGTTACGGAACTATACTTGAATATATAGACAGCACCGGGAAGCTGCACACGCGCGAATACTCACAGGGATATCGTCAGACGACCAATAACCGGATGGAGCTGCTGGCCGCCATCGTCGGTCTCGAGGCCCTGACTAAACCGTGCAGCGTCATCCTCCACTCGGATTCAAAGTATCTTACGGACGCCTTCAACCAGCACTGGGTCGAGGGCTGGATACGCCGCGGTTGGAAGAGAGCCGGGAACGAACCTGTCAAGAACATTACACTTTGGAAAAGACTGCTCAGCGCCATGGAAGGCCATGATGTGCGTTATGTCTGGGTCAAGGGTCATGCCGGCCACCCGCAGAACGAAAAATGCGACGCATTGGCCACGCAGGCAGCAGACGGCACAGACCTGATCGAGGATGATCTGGGAGAATAAAAAGGAGTTTCACCAACATGTCGATGCATTTTGTTAAAAAGCTGCCCATTCCGGCAGAGATCAAACGTCACATCCCTCTCTCACCGGAGCTGGCAAAGCTCAAAAAAGAGCGTGATGCTCAGATCAGAAAAATATTTACCGGGGAGGATGACCGTTTTATCATGATCATCGGCCCCTGCTCCGCTGACAGCCAGGATTCGGTGTGCGACTACGTCAACCGTCTGGCCGGGGTACAGGATAAAGTCGGCGACAGGATCCTTATCATCCCGCGTGTATACACCAACAAGCCAAGGACGACCGGTCAGGGTTACAAGGGAATGCTGCACCAGCCCGATCCCGAGAAGCAGCCGGACCTGCTGGCCGGTATCGTCGCTATCCGCGAGATGCATATCCGCACCATCAGCGAGACCGGTCTGACCGCCGCGGATGAGATGTTGTATCCGGAGAATTACCGCTACCTGGATGATCTCCTCTCCTATATCGCGATCGGAGCCCGTTCCGTTGAGGACCAGCAGCACCGGATGACCGTCAGCGGCATGGACGTGCCCGCCGGCATGAAAAACCCCACGAGCGGTGACCTGTCCGTGATGTTCAACTCAGTACAGGCCGCACAGAGCAAACACAATTTCCTCTACCGCGGCTGGGACGTGCGCACCGACGGGAACGACCTGGCCCACGTCATCCTGCGCGGCGCTGTCAATAAGCACGGCAACTGCATGCCGAACTATCACTATGAAGATCTCATGCTCCTGCTGGAAATGTACGGAAGACGCGGCCTGTTAAATCCCGCCGTGATCGTTGACACCAATCATTCCAATTCCAACAAACAGTACAAAGAACAGATCCGGATCAGCGAGGAAGTCATGCACAGCCGCAGCTGCAACCCCGAGATCAGGGAGATGGTCAAAGGCCTGATGGTGGAAAGCTACATAGTGGAAGGTGCACAGCATATCGGCGACGGTCCCCATGTCTACGGCCAGTCCATCACGGACCCGTGCCTTGGCTGGGAGGACAGCGAAAACCTGATCTACCGGATCTATGACCTTTGCAGATAAAGGTAAGAACACAAGGAGGAATTCTTTATGAAACTGATCTATCCTGCCATTGTCCGCCAAAGAGACGACGGACGCTACGAAGCTTATATGCCGGATCTGGAAGGATGCTCCGCCATTGCCGATACTTTCGATGAAGTGATGAACGATCTGAACGCCGCCGCGCTTGAATGGATCGAGGTCGAGCTTTATGAAGATGATCCGTACCTGCCTCCGGTTTCCGATGCCGAGGACCTGATCCTCAAGGAAGGCGAATTTGTACGCGCCGTCAGCCTGACTCTGCGGCTGACGGACGGCTGGGACGAATAAAAAACGGACCGTTCTTAAGGGGTGACCCCCTTTAGAACGGTCCGTTTTTATCTTACTGCAGTTCCGACTCGCCGGCTGATTCCATAATCATCACGTACTCATTGAGATTAAAGCTCTTATTGTACGGAACCGCCAAAAGTCCGTCATTGATCGCTTCGATCAGCTCTTCTCTCCTCGGATCATCCTCCTTAAGGTCGATCCCTGTGATCTTCCAGTTGCCGTCTGCCACCGGTTCCACCGGCGAATTATCCTCAAAGTACTTCACGATCATGTCGCGCACATATTCAGTCGATTCCCATTCTTTTTCGCCTGCGGCAAGATTCTCCCCTTTCAGCACGGATGAATACCGGTAATTATTGACGGCCAGTGTCAATGTCTGATCGTCCCCGAGCGGTTCCCCATGGAACGATATGTTCTTAATGCGCTCCCCCTTCGGTTTCGAAAGATCGATCTCATAGTCGATGCCCGCAAACATATCATAGCTGCTGCCCGGAATATCCGGATCAAAGGAAATGTTGATATCTCCCTGCGTCCACTGGTTGTAGTACCCGGCAGACCACTCCATATAATCCTTCAGTTCCTTTCCGGTAACTGTCAGTCGGCAGAGCGTATTGTTGTATTCGTATATATCCTCGATATCGCTGTAGTAAATATCCCCTTCAGGCAGGTCGCAGCTGTCCCTGAACAGGGCGGCGGCCGTGACATCCGCTCCGGAATTCAGCAGCTGGACCTTCAGGATCAGATCGACTAAAGGGGTGTCCTCCAGCCGTCCCTGAGGGATCCCGGCTATTTCATTATCCGGCTGGAACCGTGCAGCGGCGGAGCCGACCAGCCAGGAAGTCTCTTCTTCGATCTGTTCATCCGCTCCGCTCTGTACCAGCTGTACAGCAGCTTCATGTGCCTCTTTGACAGCCGGGATATCACAGATCCCCGGATCGGGATCGTAATCTTTCATATCAATGATCGTTACGTCAGAATCTATGATGTTTCTATCCTCATCAAGCGTCAGGTCGAAGCGGGCAATTTCACGCCCGGCATTGCGCACTCCGCCGATCACCGTCTGCCCCCGGCGCTCGTTCACCGTGATGTGGTAATGACCGACCTGCAGCACATCGACCTGCGGATTCTCGTCCAGGATCTTCTGCGCACAGTCCCCTCCGTCAGCTTCATCATACTCTCCGGTCAGTCCCATATGAGCAGATACCATGATAATATCCGCCTGATCCCCGATCTCGGCAATCGCCTTTTTCACAGCTTTTGAGGCGTCCTCAAAAGTAAGATCTTCAACTCCTTCCCCTTCGCTGTCCAGGCGGGGAACATCCGGCGTGACTACACCGATCACGGCAAGCCGTATTCCGCCGCGTTCCAGGATCGTCCAGCCTTTGCCTGTCAGCAGTTTTCCGTCTTTATCATACACATTCTGGCCGAGCACGGGAAACTGCGCAGCGGCAAGCGTCTTCTTCATAAACTCAACGCCCCGGTCAAAATCATGATTTCCGATCGTCATGGCATCATAGCCCATATAGTTCATGGCTGCAATGACAGGATGCGGTTTGTCCGGATCGCCGCCGGCGATCTGATCCGTCAGCACATTTCCCTGAAGCTCATCTCCGGCGTTGATCAGGAAGGTGATCGGGTTCTCGTTTCTTATTTCCTGAATGCAGGTGTACAGACGGGCCATTCCGTAATCGGTCTCTGCATCATCTTCATAAGACCAGCAGCAGATATTTCCGTGAATATCAGATGTTCCGAGTATGACAACGTGTGTTTCGACCATTTCACTCTCTTTCGCGCCGGCTAAACCGGAAAACATACAGACCGCAGCTGCAGTAAGGAATAATCCCCATCCGTTCATCAGTCGCTTCATTTGTGTCTCCTTATTTCCCATCATTGCCTTATCCGGAGCGTATAATCGATCTCCGGAATATAAAAAAACCTCAGTCTCCGCATGACTGCCGGATTTCTGAGGTAAAAAAAAGAGCGCGAGACGGGATTCGAACCCGCGACCCTCGCCTTGGCAAGGCGATACTCCACCACTGAGCCACTCGCGCAAACCGTTGTTTTCCAACGGACGTTCTTTATATTACATCACAAAGCAGGTCTTGTCAACCTTTAATTCCATTTTTCTTATCATTCCGCAGAAGAACGAAACGAGATCACCATGATGCCCGTCCCCCGCCTGTCATCGAGCTGAACCTGCGCAGCTGTCTTAAACCGGCTATCCTTAGCAATACACTCACTTACCAGCGCCGGCTTTGGCGTATACAGGACCAGGACTGCGCCATCCGAAAGCAATTTGGGGATCTTCTCAAAGAAAGCATGGTATAGTTCGCGGGGCTCCTGCCTGCTTCCGGTGACCGGATCGGTCTGCGCTGCGGGCATGTCCGTAATGACCTCGTCAAAAGGCCGATCATGAGTAAAAGTCAGGATATCCCTGTTCACAAAGCGGATATCCAGGCCGGCCAGCGCGGCGTTTTCCCGCCCCATGGCAACCGCCTCTCCGAAAATATCCGTCCCGTAAAGCTCTCTGGCCGGAACGGCTTTGTCCCGCTCGATCAGCATCGTACCGACACCGCAGAACGGGTCAAGCACCCTCGCTCCTTCTTTCAGATATGAAGCGGCAAAACAAACGGTCAGCGCAGCGTTCACCGGAGAGATCGAATCGGCAGTAAATCCCTTCCGGTATTGAAAGCGCTCATCAGGAATCGTGTACAGCTTCAGGCAGGGGATATAGTCCCCTTCCTTTTTCTTCAGCAGCCTGATCTCCACCTCGTAGTCCGAGACAGAATTTGCCAGGCGCCTTTCTTTCTGTTCCAGTGCGGCGCATAGTCTCCTGATCTTTGTCCCCGTCTTTTCTTCGCCCCTTATCTCCACCCGGTAGCGGTAGATGCCGCCCTCCTCATGCATGGTGTCAAGAAATGACGGAATGCCGGCTCCCGCAAGCATCTCACCGGCATCATACGGATCCTGAGGCACCGTGGGAAGACCGGGAACGGGGAACAAAAGCTCCGTGTATGTCCGGATATCCAGCACCTGTTTTAAGTCGGCTCCGTGAAACCTGGCTCCGGCTCCCAGGCCTCTCACCGAGGACGCCTTCACCTGCCTGATCGTCAGGTCCCTTAAAGCACGGCTCGTAAGGAGAATCACATCCACTTTCCGTCCGGGCAGGCGGAAATGATGATCTGAAGGGCTGTTTATCTTCCAGATGAGGTTTCTCAGTGCGCGCAGCTCCTGCGAAGTATGTTTCCGGTCGGGACCGGTTGTCTCTGCCCCGGCCAATTGCCTCTCCCTCTCCTCGAGCACGGGCAGCCAGCTGCGGCAGTCCATCTTTGCGGCAGCCTTAAGATAGTCAGCCCGGACAAAAAGAGTTTCTTCCTTTTCGTACGCATCAAAAAGAAACGGAAGACACGCTTCCGTTTCCAGTTCGCTCAGAATCAGGGCGGCATTTTTCCTCACCTTGGGATCCTCATGCTTAAGAAAGGCCGTCAGAAGTTCCGTTTCCTGTCTCAGGACTGCTTTCACATCTGTGCATTCCTCCTGCGTAAGGAGATTGCGGATGCTGATCAGAACCTGGCGGACATCGGTCCCGTCCTTCAGTTTTCCAAGCAGATCGGTTAAAAGATCCGGTGTCATTCTTCCTGCGGTACCTCCATCTTGTTGGTTTCCAGGAAAGCCGTCAGCTCATCGACCGTCTCCCGTTCTTTATGCAGCTGCTCAAGCAGCGCCTCCTGCTCGGCGATCACCTCATCCATGCATTCCTGCTGGTATGCTTCCACCTCGTCAAGGAATGTCTCCCATGCATCCGGATGCTCAACAAAATACTTGGGGCAGATCTTTCCGGTCACATCGTAGTGACGGATGATCTGACTGCGGTCGAGATCGTACAGGTCGGCCAGATAGGCTGTCAGATGCACCAGGCTTTTGTAAGTCTGCTTCGACAGCTTGCCCGAAGCCGTCATATGGCAGTTCTCGATAGAGATCGAGTGGTCATTGTAGCTGTTGCTGGCGTAAGCCACTTCACCGTCCGGAACGCACTGGATGATCTCACCCTTGGTGCCGACCACATAATTGGCGCTCATGGAAACATTCTTCAGATCCTTCAGGCTCTCAAAATAATCATGGTTTTCCTGGGCCGACGTTCTGGGGTTGCCAAGATAATGAATTACGATACTGTCGATCGTTTTGCATTTTTCGCCGGGTCTCGAAAACTTATTGATGGTCAGCAGCTGCTCATCAATATCCGGCCTGGGCACGTAGACGATCGTCTCGGTCTCATTTTCGGCCTCCGTATTCATGATGTAATCGAGATGCACTTCCTCATCCACCAGGGGATCTTTGTCATCGGTCCCGCGGACGATAAATATGATTACGGCAAAACCCGCAAGCAGGGCTACTACCTCGATAAATATGATCCAAAACAGCGCATGTCCGGATTTTTTACGCGATGGTCTGCCATTATCGGGATTCATGGGTTCCTCACTGTCTACACTCTGGTCGCTTCAGTTACTCAGCCTCCACACTGTAATTGGGGGCTTCTTTGGTGATCTGGATATCATGCGGGTGGGATTCCTTCAATGATGCTGCGGAGATCTTGACGAACCGTCCGTTCTCTTTAAGCTCGTCGATCGTTGCACAGCCGCAGTATCCCATACCGGATCTCAGGCCGCCGATCAGCTGGAAAACGGTATCCTCTACCTTTCCCTTATAAGCGACACGGCCCTCAACGCCCTCAGGCACCAGTTTCTTTGCGTTGGACTGGAAATACCGGTCCTTGCTGCCGTTCTCCATCGCGGAGATAGATCCCATGCCGCGATAGACTTTAAATTTCCTGCCCTGATACAGCTCAAACGTACCCGGACTCTCATCACAACCGGCAAACATGCTGCCCATCATACAGACACTTGCACCGGCCGCGATTGCTTTCGTGATATCGCCCGAATACTTGATGCCTCCGTCGGCGATGATCGGAATACCGTATTCCTTCGCTACTTCGTAGCAGTCCATGACCGCCGAGATCTGCGGAACACCAATGCCTGCCACCACACGGGTCGTACAGATCGATCCGGGGCCGATACCCACTTTGACCGTATCCGCACCGGCTTCGATCAGCGCCCGGCACGCATCGCCCGTAGCGACATTACCGGCAATGATCTGGATCTCCGGGAAAGCTTCCCTGATCATCCGGATGCAGCGGATAACATTCTCGGAATGGCCATGCGCGGAATCCAGAACAACCACATCCACCTTGGCCGCCACCAGGGCTTCCACCCTTTCGAGCACATTGGCCGTGATGCCGATGGCAGCGCCGCACAGCAGCCTGCCCTGTTCATCTTTAGCAGAGAGCGGATACTGGATCTGTTTTTCAATATCCTTGATCGTGACAAGGCCTTTCAGATGGAAGTTCTCATCAACGATCGGCAGTTTCTCCTTGCGGGCTTTTGCCAGGATCTTTTTCGCCTCATCGAGTGTAATGCCTTCCCTGGCTGTAATCAGCCCTTCGGAAGTCATGGACTCACGGATCTTTTTCGAGAAGTCCTCCTCAAACAGCAGATCGCGGTTGGTCACGATCCCGACAAGTTTTCCGTCCCCTTCTGTAACAGGGACACCCGAGATCCTGTACTTAGCCATCAGCGCATCCGCCTCAGCCAGGGTATTATCAGGTGAAAGATGGAACGGATCCGTGATGACACCGTTCTCTGATCTTTTGACTTTGTCGACCTCATCGGCCTGCGCGTCAATGGACATATTCTTGTGAATGATACCGATGCCGCCCTGCCGGGCCATGGCGATCGCCATCCTGTGCTCCGTTACAGTGTCCATACCGGCACTCATCAGCGGAACATTCAGCCTGATCTTCTTTGTCAGATTCGTGGATACATCCACTTCATTCGGAATCACCTGCGAGTAGGCAGGGATCAGAAGCACGTCATCAAAAGTAATGCCTTCACCGACAATTCTTCCCATATAGGATCCTCCTTTAATACTCGACCTCGCTCAACTTTAGCAAATCCCGATTTCAAAGTCAACCGCGCAGTGCGCCTGCACGGCAGGTTTCTGATCTTTTTCAGAAGATCCCGAAGTCACGGCTGATCTTCCTCGGCTCCCTCCTGCGCATGTCCTTTATCACATCCTCATCAATGTTCATCAGCGCCATTTCCCTGCCGTTGTCCATGTCGTAAACAAGGCAGATGACTTTATCATTCTCCTGTCCGGAGCTGAAATCACGCGTCTTTACATTCCCTGCCGAAGTCAGCGAATCAAGATCATGCGATCCTGCCGGTGCTGCCATCACCAGCTGGGTGATCGGATAGGAAGCTACCCTTTTCCGGCGCTGTTTATTCTTGATCACATCGATATCAAAATCGCCGTTCACATACAGATATTCATATTCACGATCCAGACCGGCCGAGAGAAAACTGAAAGCAAAGATCCCGGCCACGCCCAGCAGCAGGAAAATAAAATGAAACAAAATCCCGGCGGCCAGCAGCAGAAGAATCGCTGCGATCATCAGAACCTTCATGATGACGTCCTTGGACGTTTTCTTCTGTTTTACCAGTATCTCTCTGTAAACATCTCCCATGTCCGTAATCTCCTTTATCATGGTGCAGGCGGATTTAGCGCCTTATTCACAAAAGTTTAGCACATTATCCGCCGATTGTACAGATGACAGGGGACAGTCCTTAACCACAATACAAGCCGGGCGCAGAGGCAAACGGTTCCGTACCATCTATCAATGGCAGGGGATTGCTAAGAAAAATAAAAAAACACCCGCTGTGCAGAAAGTAAAAACGGTAGGATGTCGTCTTGAGTTTGCAAGTTCTTTGCCCGTCCGGAGTGGGACAACGCTTCTATCGTCCCCGTAGGACGGGCAGATAAGAACGCTGCAAACGAAACTAAGACATCCGTGTTTTTACTTCTGTACAGCGGGTGATTGTATTTTTTCTAAGGACTGTCCCTGTCAGAGAATTACATCATTCCCATTCCCCCGGCACCGCCTGCAGGCATAGCCGGTGTCTCTTCCTTGATGTTGCCGACCACAGCTTCTGTTGTCAGCAGGGAGGAGGCAACGCTCGTAGCGTTCTGGAGTGCGGACCTGGTCACCTTGGCCGGATCAAGGATACCTGCCTCGACCATGTCGACGTAGACTTCCTTGTATGCGTCAAATCCGGTGCCTACCGGGGACTCTTTTACTTTGTTAACGATGACGGAGCCTTCAAGGCCTGCATTGTCGGCGATGAAGTACAGCGGAGCTTCGAGTGCTTTCAGGATGATCTGGGCACCGGTCTTCTCGTCGCCTTCAAGGTCTGCAACTGCTTCAGCCACTTTCTTGGCAGCATGTACGTAAGCAGATCCGCCGCCTGCGATGATGCCTTCTTCAACAGCAGCCTTGGTCGCATTCAGGGCATCTTCCATACGAAGTTTGGCTTCCTTCATCTCGGTCTCGGTAGCTGCACCGACACGGATAACGGCTACACCGCCGGAAAGCTTGGCCAGTCTCTCCTGAAGTTTTTCTCTGTCAAAATCAGACTTGGTCTCAGAGATGAGAGCCTTGATCTGATTGACGCGGTCTGCGATGGCTTCCTTGTCGCCCAGACCGTCAACGATGATGGTGTTTTCTTTCTGGACTTTGACGGATTTCGCATGGCCGAGCATATCCATGGTGGCATCCTTCAGTTCAAGGCCTACCTCCTCGGAGATCACCTGGCCGCCGGTCAGGATCGCGATATCCTTGAGCATCTCTTTACGTCTGTCGCCGTAGCCGGGAGCCTTAACGCCGACTACCTGGAAGGTGCCGCGCAGTTTGTTGACGATCAGGGTGGTGAGTGCTTCGCCTTCGATGTCCTCGGCGATGATCAGGAGCTTTCTGCCCTGCTGAACGACCTGCTCGAGCAGCGGAAGGATCTCCTGGATGTTGCTGATCTTCTTGTCGGTGATCAGGATGACCGGATCATCGAGAACTGCTTCCATCTTCTCCATATCGGTTGCCATGTAAGCAGAAATATATCCGCGGTCGAACTGCATGCCTTCCACAAGATCAAGTTCGGTCTGCATCGTCTTGGATTCTTCGATGGTGATAACGCCGTCCCTGGAGACTTTCTCCATAGCATCAGCGATCATCTCGCCTACTTCGTCATCACTGGAAGAGACAGCCGCTACTCTGGCGATCTGGTCTCTGCCTCTGACCTTGCTGCTCATCTCACGGATCGCTTCCACGGTCGCATCCGTAGCTTTCTTCATACCCTTGCGAAGCACGATGGGATTGGCGCCTGCGGCCAGGTTGCGGATTCCTTCATGGATCATAGCCTGAGCCAGGACAGTCGCTGTTGTGGTACCGTCACCGGCTACATCATTGGTCTTGGAAGCCACTTCACGGATCAGCTGGGCGCCCATGTTTTCAAATGCGTCTTCCAGCTCGATCTCCTTGGCGATGGTCACACCGTCGTTGGTGATCATCGGAGCGCCGTACTGTTTGTCAAGAACAACGTTTCTTCCTTTCGGTCCGAGCGTCACGCGCACGGTATCCGCCAGTTTATTGACACCGGTCTCGAGGGCCTTGCGGGCATCCTCGCCGTATCTGATTTCTTTAGCCATTATCTTTTCCTCCTGTCAGCTGGTCTCTTATTTTACGATGGCAAGAATATCGCTCTGTTTCACGATGATGTATTCTTCGCCGTCCAGTTTTACTTCATTTCCTGCATATTTGGAATAGATGACCTTGTCACCGGCCTTGACCTGCATGGCCACTTCTTTTCCATCGACCATTCCGCCGGGACCTACTGCGATCACTTCGGCTTCCTGGGGTTTTTCCTGCGATTTGCTTGTAAGGATGATTCCGGATTTGGTTGTCTCTTCCGCTTCAAGCTGCTTGAGAACAACTCTGTCACCCAAAGGCACTAACTTCATAACTGATTCCTCCTTGTCTGGTTCAGTATTTGATCTATTTATTAGCACTCACTTAATACGAGTGCTAAATTCCTGTACTATCATATGTAAAT
>JBGUOI010000166.1:0-11065 GCA_045118075.1 Porcincola sp.
TCGGGTCGCCCGGGCCGTTCGAGAGCATGATGCCGTCCGGCTTTGAGTCAATGATCGTCTGCGCCGGGGTATCAGCCGGAAAAATGCTGACCTCGCATCCCCTTGCGTTCAACGACCTGGCAATATTCCTCTTGGCCCCGAAATCCATCAGGGCTACCTTGAACCCGTCCCCTTCGAGGACATGCTTTTCCGGGCAGGTCACACGGCTTACCACATCACCGGTCGCATAGGCCTTCAGCTTTTCCATGACGGGCGCCAGGTCCTTATATTCAGTACGGGTGATCATGCCGTTCATGGTACCCTTCTCGCGCAGCAGCTTAGTGAGCGCCCTGGTATCGATGTCGGCGATTCCCGGTATATCATATTCAGTTAAGATATTCTGTATGGTGTCGGTCGAGCGGAAATTGCTCGGAAGACGGGATAATTCTCTTACGATGAATCCATCCGGCCAGACGCGGGAAGATTCCATATCATCACGGCAGATACCGTAATTGCCGATAAGCGGATAAGTCATTGTGACGGCCTGTCCTGCATAGGACGGATCGGTCAGCACCTCCAGGTAGCCGGTCATGGATGTGTTAAAGACGATCTCACTGACCACCTCTTTGTCCGAACCGATCCCGGTCCCGGAAAACACAGTTCCATCCTCCAGAATCAGAAACGCTTTGCCCATTCTTTCACCGTTTCCTTTCACACGGCCCGGACGGCCGTATTCTTTTGCACATAGTATTATGACGCTATCGACAGAAAATTATACACTATCAGTCCGGATATGACAAGTGTAAGAGGGGGCGGTTCTGTGTTAACAGAACCGCCCCCTATCAAAAGCTTAATCGTCTACAAAATCCTTAAACTTATCGAAGATCCCTTTCTTTTTCCCTTTTCCGCCCTTCTCTTCAGATTCAGGTTCCTGCTTCAGACTGTTTCCGGTAAGTCTGTCAAATTCTTTCAGCGCCTCTTTGGCACTGTCGTTCATTCTGACAGGCACCTGGACATTGATCGTCAGGTAATGGTCACCCCTGACATTTCCTCCGCGGAGTGAAGGCGCGCCTTTTCCTTTGAGACGCACTCTTGTTCCGGGCTGTGTTCCGGGCTTGACGGTATAGATCACGTCCCCGCTCACGGTATGGACCAGGATGTCCGCACCGAGTGCAGCCTGGGCAAAGCTGATGTCCACCATGGAATAGATATCCATATCGTCCCTGGCGAAGTTCGGATCCGGGCTCACGCGCACCTCGACCAGCAGATCTCCCCTGCTGCCTCCGTTTGTTCCGGGTTCACCCTGGCCCCTGAGGCGGATGCTCTGTCCGTCGTCGATGCCGGCCGGGATGGTAACGGAAATCGTCTTACGCCTGGTCAGGTAACCAGTCCCGTTGCAGTCCTTGCATTTCTCCTTTACGATCTTGCCGGTTCCGTGACAGTCCGGACATGTCTGGACATTCTGCATCATACCGAACAGTGACTGCTGGGTGTAAATGATCTGTCCCTTGCCTCCGCATTTCGGGCAGGTGACCGGACTGGTCCCGGGTTTCGCACCGCTGCCTTTACAGGTCGGGCATTCCTCTTTCTGATTGATGGTGATCTGTTTCTCGCATCCTGACATGGCCTCGGCAAAGGTGATCCTGACAGCTGTGCGGACGGAAGCTCCCTGCATGGGGCCGTTGTAGTTTCTCGAAGAACGGCTGCCAAAGCCGCCGAATCCGCCGCCGAAAAGATCCCCGAAGATATCCCCGAAGATGTCGCTCATATTTCCCATATTGGTGTAGTCGAATCCGGGATCACCGCCCTCAAAGGCTGCAAAACCGAACTGATCATACTTCTTGCGCTTCTCCGGATCACTCAGGATCGCATAGGCCTCGGAAGCTTCCTTAAATTTCTGTTCCGCGTCAGCGTCCCCGGGGTTCATGTCGGGATGATATTTTTTGGCCAGTTTCCGGTAAGCTTTCTTTAATTCTGCGTCATCGGCATTCTTACCGACTCCCAGCACCTCATAATAATCCCTTTTGTCTGCCATATATGTTCCTCACTGCTTTATTGACCGGCAAGGGCCAGTCAGGATAAACATGCCCATGGCGCTGGTGATCAGATCCCCAGCGCCACTGCATTTGATTTTAACTTGCTCTTTTTTCGGAGACGGAGGCAGTCATCAGACCTCCCTGAAGTCTCCGTCTACGACGTCATCCCCTGCATTAGAGGAAGCTCCGCCGTTCGGATCGAAGCCTGCTCCGGCATTCGGGTCAAATCCCTGTCCGGCACCGGCCGCACCCTGGTTCTGTTCGTAAACCTTTGCGAACACTTTCTGGGCACTCTCCATCAGCTTCTCTTTGCCGGCTTTGAGCTCGGCTACCTGAGCCTCACTGATCTCATCGCCGCAGGCTGCGACAGCGCTCTTAAGGGCTTCGATATCAGCCTCGACGGCACTCTTGTCCGCTGCATCCAGCTTGTCGCCGACTTCCTTGAGGGCCTGCTCGGTCTGGAAAGCGAAGGACTCCGCTTCGTTCTTGGCTTCAACTGCCTCTTTGCGCTTCTTATCCTGGGCTTCGTACTGAGCCGCTTCCTTCACGGCCTTCTCGATATCGTCCTCAGACATATTGGAGCCGGAAGTGATGGTGATGTGCTGCTCTTTGCCGGTACCCAGATCTTTCGCGGATACATTCACGATACCGTTTGCATCGATATCGAATGTAACCTCGATCTGCGGAACGCCTCTTCTTGCAGGCGGGATCCCATCCAGTCTGAACTGGCCGAGTGTCTTGTTGTCTCTCGCGAACTGACGCTCACCCTGGACCACGTGAATATCAACTGCGGTCTGGTTATCTGCCGCTGTTGAGAAGACCTGGCTCTTCTTGGTGGGGATGGTGGTGTTGCGCTCGATCAGCTTGGTAGCTACGCCGCCCAGAGTCTCGATCGACAGTGAAAGCGGAGTAACATCCAGAAGAAGGATATCGCCGGCACCGGCATCGCCTGCGAGCTTGCCGCCCTGGATGGAAGCACCGATAGCGACGCACTCATCCGGGTTCAGGCTCTTGCTGGGCTCTTGGTTGGTGAGCTGTTTCACCTTATCCTGGACAGCCGGGATCCTGGTGGATCCGCCGACCAGCAGGACCTTGGAGATATCCGCCGGGGTCAGGCCCGCATCTCTTAATGCGTTCTGTACCGGAACGACTGTACGCTCTACCAGGTCGTAGGTCAGTTCATCAAATTTGGCCTTGGTCAGGTCCATTTCAAAATGTTTCGCATTGCCGTCCTGCGCTGTGATGAACGGCAGGTTGATGTTGGTGGTCGTTGCGCTGGAAAGCTCTTTCTTTGCTTTCTCGGCAGCCTCTTTCAGGCGCTGCATGGCCATATTATCCTTGGAAAGGTCGATTCCTTCCTTAGCCTTGAAGTCAGCGATCATGTAATCGGTGATCTTCTGGTCGAAGTCATCGCCGCCCAGGTGGTTGTCACCGTTGGTGGCCAGTACTTCGATGACGCCGTCGCCGATATCGATGATCGAAACATCGAATGTACCGCCGCCAAGGTCATAAACCATGATCTTCTGTTCTTTTTCATTGTCAAGGCCGTAAGCAAGCGCTGCCGCGGTCGGCTCGTTGATGATACGCTTTACGTCAAGTCCGGCAATACGGCCGGCGTCCTTGGTAGCCTGACGCTGAGCATCGTTGAAGTAAGCGGGAACGGTGATGACAGCTTCCGTCACCTTGTCGCCCAGATAATTCTCGGCATCCGCTTTCATCTTCTGAAGGATCATGGCGGAGATCTCCTGCGGAGAATAATTCTTGCCGTCGATCGTTACTTTGTAATTGCTGCCCATCTCTCTCTTGATCGATGAGATAGTTCTGTCGGCGTTGGTGACTGCCTGACGTTTTGCAGGTTCGCCTACCAGTCTCTCGCCGTCTTTCTTAAACGCGACCACAGAAGGTGTCGTCCTTGCGCCTTCCATATTTGCGATCACGACGGGCTTTCCGCCCTCCATTACTGCTACGCAGCTGTTAGTTGTTCCAAGGTCAATTCCTATAATCTTTCCCATTTTATTTCCTCCTGTATTCTTATTGTCTTTTTGATCGCCGTGCAGCCTATGTTAATTGGCTACTTTCACCATGCTGTGACGAACGACGTTTCCGCGGTACAGATACCCTTTCTGGAGCTCTTCCACCACGATATTGTCACCCGCCTCCTCATCATCCACATGGAGAACGGCGTTATGGTAATCGGGATCAAACTCTTTGCCGACAGCATCGATGGGAGTTACTTCCATCTCTTCGAGTGTCTGCATGAGCTGTTTGTAGATCTTGTGCATGCCGGTGACGAAACCATCTTCACTGCTTTCGTCCGTGCCGGCCAGGCCGCGTTCAAAACTGTCCACGACCGGCAGTATCTTCTCGATCACGCTTTTGGCGCCGATCTCGAACATGGCATCCTTCTCTTTCTGCGTTCTCTTGCGGAAATTGTCGAACTCTGCCATCTGGCGCTGCACCCGGTCCTTCAGCTCAGCGATCTGCTGATCCTTCTTATCAGGCTTCTTTTTGAAAAACCCTTTCTTGCCGGGTTTTTCATCCGTCTCCGGTTCTTCTTTGGATACCTCGTTTCCGGCATCTTCTTCCGGTGACGGTTCTTCCGGCTTCGTCTCTTCTGAAGAAGTTTCTTCAACGGCATCTTCGCTGTTTTCGCAGGCTTCTTCGGCTTTCTCCTCTTCGGAAGCTTCCCCGCATTCGCAGGTCTGATCCGCAGCCTGTTCTTCTTCGTTCAGGTTTTCTTTATCTTCAAACATTTCTGTCACTTTTTTCTACCTCTCATTTTCTGATGTCGGACTTTAGACATCTAATCGTCATTTTTATAGATCTCATCCAGTTGTCTGCGCACCTTCTTGAGTGTGCTGACGACTTTATCGTAGTCCATCCGCTTCGGTCCGACGATACCGATCTTGCCGTACATGCCGTCCCCCATATCGTAGGAGGCTGTGACGACCGCGCAGTCTTTCATCGTCTCAAGCGGGGTCTCCTGCCCGATGTAGACCTGGATGCCGGTATCGGCAGTTTCCTCTCCCGCGTCATCCGGAAGCATCAGTTCCGCAAGCGGTTTCTTTTCCTCGAAAGTACTGATCAGCTCGCTCGCTTTCGCTGAATCGCTCAGTTCAGGATACCGGAAGAAGTTTGTTGCTCCGCTGGTGTAGATCTCCATCTCTTCTTCCTGGCTGACCGCCTGGGCGACCTCGTCAAGGACCCGGTTCACCAGGTCGGAATAGTTGCCGCCGGCTTCCAGTTTC
Source organism: Porcincola sp. (assembly GCA_045118075.1). Lineage (GTDB taxonomy): Bacteria > Bacillota > Clostridia > Lachnospirales > Lachnospiraceae > Merdiplasma. Next base: position 5,264 of record JBGUOI010000166.1, read on the forward strand.
AGCTTGGAGATCGTGGAAAGGTTGATCTCTTCGAGCGTCAGGCCGTTCAGACTGGTGTTGAGCAGGATATTCATCTTAAGCACTGTCTCTGAATCCAGTCCGTGTTCCATCTTGATGATCCGATTGCGCACCACATTGGTCTGCGTAACGATGACCGCCAGAAGCTGCTGATCATCGACAATGGAGAGCTGGATGAATTTAAGCTTTGCCCGGTGATACCGGGGTCCGGTGATCATGGTGGCGTAATTGGTATTTGCCGCCAGGAGCCTGACGATCTGCTTCATCATCATTTCCATCTTATCCTGCCGCTGGATCATCATCTCCTTCATATCGGTGACTTCCTGATCCTTCTCTTCCATCATCCGGTCCACATAAAGCCTGTAGCCGGCATCGGAGGGAATTCTTCCCGCTGAGGTATGCGGCTGGAGAATATATCCCATCTCTTCAAGATCTGACATCTCATTGCGGATCGTAGCCGAACTGAGATTGAGATCCGGGAATTTGGAGATGGTCCTGGATCCGACCGGCTCACCGGTCTCAAGGTATGTCTTGATGATCGCTTTGAGGATGATCCATTTTCTCTCATCCATCTGTGCCTGCATCCTGCCGCCTCCTTTTCCTCTTTTTAGATTTGTTAGCACTCGTTAGGTTGGAGTGCTAACATCCTTGGCCTTATATTATTCCCGCTTCAATCTTTTGTCAACCTGTTTTTTAACAAATTTTGACTTTCTGTCAAAAAGTGATATGATGTCACTGAAAAAAACAGCTTCCATATATTAGTTAAGGTAACTTTTATGAAAAGACTAGCTAAGATAATCGGTATCATCGCCCTGATCGCTCTAAGCTCGGCCCTGCTGGCCGTCATGGGAGTCGTGATCGGATCCGGCGCTGCTTCAAAGCTGCTGCGCATTCCTTCGCCGGACGCCCCTGTAACAGATACAGCTTCTGCCGAAGCGGATATGACCCGCGATGAGCGCGAAGGAATCTCCCGGGAAGATGTCCCTTCCCAGACCGAGCCCGAAGAAGTTCCGGGCCCGAACAGTGACCAGGCTGCCGCGGCATCAGCTCAGGTGCAGCCGCAGGATGAAGACAGCCTTGGCGTGATCATGGTCGGTGATTCCCGTTCGGTCGGCATGCATGATGCGATGGTGGATTATGAGGATCCGTTCCTCTATATCGCACAGAGCGGCGAAGGATACGAATGGTTTGTCGAGGAAGGCCTTTCTCAGATGGAAAAAGCCATCAAAAATCACCCGTCATGGCCGGTCGTTTTCAACCTCGGCGTCAACGATACAAGCGCGGTCATGAAATACATTACGCTGTATCAAAGCTTCGCCGGACGGTTCCCGAACACGGATTTCTTCTATCTGTCAGTCAATCCGCTTACCAAGGACAGCACCCTGGTCGTGGATGAGCAGGTCGTCGTCTTTAACCAGTACCTGAAAATGGCATTTCCGGAAACTTACCTTGACAGCTACAGCATGCTGAAAAAGGAAGGATTCGAAAGCGCCGACGGCGTTCACTACAGTGACGATACCTATCGGCGCATCCATCAGTTTATTCTCGATGAGCTTGAAAAATACGGGGCACTTGCTTCGTAATATTACGGCAGGAATTCTGCCATCACCACATTGGCCAGGGCGCGTCCCTTCGCGGTAAGCCGGATCCTTCCGCCGCTGCAGTCCATAAGCCCGTTATCTGAAAAAGTCTTTAAAGGTCCCGGATAGATTTCTTCCGGGTCCTTTTTATATTTCGAACGGAAATATTCTCTGCTGACCCCCTCTTTCAGACGAAGTCCCAGAAACATTGCCTCTGCCATCCGGTCAGCCTCTCCCAGTACTTCCCTGCAGGACTCATCTTCCCAATCCCCAGCCAGGTAACGGTCCATCCGGTCCGTGTTCTTCATCCGCACCGTCCCGCCCGAAACAAGCGACGCCGCCCCGAGACCAAATCCCAGATAATCCCTTCGAAGCCAGGTCCCGGTATTATGCACGCTCTCCTTTCCCGGAAGAGAAAAATTCGAGATCTCATAGCGTTCAAATCCGGCAGCCCCGAGTACCTCCAGTGCCTCCTCATCCATTAATCTCTCCGTCTCCTCTCCGGGAAGAAACCGGCTTTCACGTCCCTGTGCGCGGGATAGATCGTCCTCATGATAAAGGTCCCAGAACGGAGTCCCCTCCTCGATGATCAGGCTGTAGGCGGAAACATGTTCCATCCCGGCAGCAGCCACTTTCCGGAGAGTGTCCCGCCACGAGGCGATAGTCTGGCCGGGCAGCGAATAGATCAGGTCTGTATTGATGTTCTCAAAACCGGCCTGCCCGGCATCGTGCACACAGCGGACATAATCATCGTAAGAGTGGATCCTGCCCAGTTTTTTAAGTTCCTCTTCGTTTGCCGACTGAAGCCCGATGCTCAGCCGGTTGAAGCCTGCCGCTTTTAATTCCAAAAAAGCAAGACCGTCCGCCGTACCCGGATTGCACTCGAGCGTAATCTCCGCGTCCGGACAGACATCTTCCCTTTGACGCACCGCTTCGAGCAGCCGGATCAGCGGCTCTGCTCCGAGCAGCGTCGGCGTTCCCCCGCCGAAAAAGATACTCGATACTCTTCCTTCACTTCCGGGAAACTTCCTGTTCCGGATCTCATTCAGCAGCGCATCGACATACGAGCGTTTTGTCTCCTCCGGGGCAGAGAACGAAAGGAAATCGCAGTACCGGCATTTGCGCACACAAAAGGGGATATGTATATATATCCCCTTTCCGTTGTTTTCTTCATAAGGCAGCAAAGACACAGCCTCACCTCATTTCAGTTTTCGTCGAGTTTAAGCACACTCATAAAAGCCTTCTGCGGAATCTCCACGTTTCCGACCTGGCGCATCCGCTTCTTGCCTTCCTTCTGTTTCTCCAGCAGTTTTTTCTTACGGGTGATGTCACCGCCGTAGCATTTAGCCAGTACGTCCTTTCGCAGGGCCTTGACCGTCTCCCTGGCGATGATCCTTCCGCCCACCGCGGCCTGGATGGGAATCTCAAACAGCTGTCTCGGAATCTCTTCCTTCAGGCGTTCACACATCCGTCTGCCGCGCTCATAGGCGCTGTCGGCGTGAACGATGAACGAGAGGGCATCCACTTCTTCGCGGTTGACCAGGATATCCAGCTTGACCAGTTCGGAGCGCACATACTCCTTAAGCTCATAGTCGAACGAGGCATAGCCCCTCGACCTGGATTTAAGCGCGTCGAAGAAGTCGTAGATGATCTCGTTGAGCGGAAGCTCATAGCGCAGCAGCGCCCTGGTCTCCTCGATGTACTCCATATCCACGTAGACACCGCGCCTCTCCTGGCACAGTTCCATGATCGAACCCACATACTGAGTCGTCACCATGATCTCCGCGGAAACGAATGGTTCCTCCATATATTCGATCTCAGACGGATCGGGCAGGTTGGAGGGATTGGTCAGTTCGATCATCTCGCCGTTGGTTTTGTAGACTTTGTAGATAACACCGGGTGCCGTGGTCACCAGATCCAGGTTGTATTCCCTCTCCAGCCTCTCCTGGATGATCTCCAGGTGAAGCAGGCCAAGGAAACCGCACCGGAACCCAAAGCCCAGTGCAATGGATGTCTCCGGTTCAAAATGCAGGGAGGCATCGTTCAGCTGCAGCTTCTCAAGGGCATCTCTAAGGTCCGGATATTTAGCGCTGTCAGCCGGATACATTCCGCAGTAGACCATCGGATTGACTTTCTTGTATCCCGGCAGCGGTTCTGCACAGGGCCTGTCCGCATCGGTGACCGTATCGCCCACGCGGGTGTCCTTCACATTCTTAAGGCTGGCAGTCAGGTATCCTACCATCCCGGCAGAAAGTTCATCGCATGGAATAAACTGGCCGGCCCCGAAATAACCGACCTCCACCACCTCGGCTTCCGCTCCGGTAGCCATCATGCGTATTTTGGTTCCGCGGCGCACCCTGCCGTCCTTCAAGCGGCAGAAAACGATCACGCCTTTATACGAATCATACAGCGAATCAAAGATCAGCGCCTTTAAAGGTGCGTTCGGATCTCCCTGCGGGGCAGGAATCTTATGGACGATCTCCTCGAGCACATCCTCCACGTTCTGGCCTGTCTTGGCCGAGATCTGCGGGGCGTCCTGCGCCTCGATGCCGATGATATCCTCGATCTCGTTGATCACGCGCTCCGGTTCCGCACTCGGAAGGTCGATCTTATTGATCACCGGGAATACATCCAGGTCATGGTCTAGCGCCAGATATACGTTGGCCAGTGTCTGGGCCTCGATTCCCTGAGCTGCGTCCACCACAAGGATGGCTCCGTCGCATGCCGCCAGCGAACGTGAAACTTCATAATTAAAGTCCACATGCCCCGGTGTGTCGATCAGGTTGAAGATATACTCTTCTCCGTCCTTTGCTTTATAGACGGTCCTCACCGTCTGCGCCTTGATCGTGATGCCGCGCTCCCGCTCGAGCTCCATGTTGTCGAGGACCTGTGCCTGCATCTCACGGCTGGTAAGCAGACCAGTTTTTTCAATGATCCGGTCCGCAAGGGTGGATTTCCCGTGATCTATATGAGCGATTATGCAGAAATTCCGTATCCTGCTCTGTTCGATATCAGCCAAATCGTAACCTCCAAAAACGGACGGCTCACGCCGCCTTTTCCGATTATTTCCGTCTTTTGGAATTATAAATGACTTGCGTCAATTACACAAGCAATCAGGCGGATTTTTTTATTGACAGGGGCATTTTGTTAGGCTATTATACTAGAGTATGTTTACATTAAACGTCCGTGTCCGTATTTAATGGAACAATATATCATCTAAATCTGACATGATTGGAGGTGTACGGGTTGGCCAATATTAAATCTGCCAAGAAGAGAGTCCTGGTTTCCAAGACCAGAAATGAGCGCAACAAAGCTATCAAGTCTGCCGTTAAGACAGCTATCAAAAAAGTTGAGGCTGCTGTAGAAGCAGGTGAGAAGGAAGCTGCTGCCGCTGCTCTGCTCGAAGCTACTTCTAAGATCGATAAAGCCGCCACCAAAGGCGTTTATCATAAGAATACTGCTTCCAGAAAAGTTGCCCGTCTGGCAAAAGCCGTAAACAGCATCGGTTGATCTTCGGATCGATCCGATCATAAATAGAACGTATAAAGACGCCGGTACCGTCATGCCGGCGTCTTTTTTTGACAGGAGACAGTCTTAATCACTCGCTGGCGCTCGCCTCCATGATCAGCATCTCCACCGCCATCTGCGGTTTCATCTGCCCTGTCTTGATGGCTTCATCAGTATCTCCGCACTTATTCAGGATACGGACAAGGTCTTCCCCGGAATACAGGGAAGCAGCTGAAAGATATTGTTTCATAAAATAGGGGCGTATCTTGACTTTTTCAGCGATCGCATCACGGCCAAAGCCCTGCTCAAGCTGATCCTTGACCTGCCACAGCAGTGTATATTCCCTCGCGATCAGTGCCAGGATCCGGATCGGATCCGCATTCATCGCCAGCAGCTGTCCGTAAAGATCCATCGCCCTCTTCCGGTCTTTTGCCGAGATGGCACTGATCATCTTAAAGATCTGATCTTCCGGCCTCGATGTGCACAGTGCTTCCACATCGGCCTTAGTGATTCCTTCCCTGCCCTCCGTATAGGAGATCAGCTTTTTCATCTCCGTCGTCAGCAGGTACATATCTGTTCCTGTCCGGCTGATCAGCTCACTCACTGCCGAACCGGTGATCATTCGCTCTCTTTTTTTAAGCCATCCGGCGACCCACATTTCCAGCCTGTCCGCCGTCAGAGGTTTATACTCAATGAC
>JBGUOI010000167.1:0-7685 GCA_045118075.1 Porcincola sp.
TGCAAACCAGTTTGTCGCGATCCATACATCGGCAAGAGTCGATGTGAGTAATATCAGCGTTGACAAGGAGGGACAGATCCGCCTTGATTATTCAGTGCGGCCCGATATCGGGGATATGAGCGCCCAGCAGCAGCAGGAACACCTTGAACGGATCAGGGAGCATATCAATTCCTTTATCGATTCCAAAGGATGGGGCGAGACGATCCGCAACTATATGATGCAGTGGTCGTCCATCGGGGAGATCACCGCAGCCCTCTCTTCCAGGCTGATGATCAGCAGCGCCGAAAAATACGATATCCTTGCACAGGACAGTATTGCGGCGAGAACAGATCTGATGGAGAAAGCGCTTTATGAGTTCCTGGAGATCTCAAAACTCAGTTCCGAAGCGGAGACCGCTCAGGAGGAGGATCACCAGAAACTGTACCGGGAAGCGGCGATCAAAAAGCAGATGGAATATCTGCAGAAAGAACTCGACCAGATGCATCCCGAGAATATGACGGAGCTGCAGAAACTGGAGGAGGAGATCAAAAACTCTCCTATGACGGGAGATGCCCGGAAGGAAGCCATGAAGGTGCTCGGAAGACTCAAGGCCGAGGGGAGCAGCAGCCCCGAGTACGGAATGCTCTCGGATTACCTGACTTTCCTCACGAAGCTTCCCTGGGAGAGGCACGAGCAGCAGCCCATCCTGCTTGATAAGGCAGAGCAGATCCTGGACAAAGACCATTTCGGTCTTGATAAGGTCAAGCGCAGGATACTGCAGCAGATCGCTGTCCTGAACCTTAAAAAGAAACAGTCAGGGACCATCCTCCTGTTTGTTGGCGCACCCGGAACCGGCAAGACCAGTATCGGGCAGAGCATTGCCCGGGCACTGGACCGCAGATATGTCCGCGTCAGCCTGGGGGGTGTCCGCGATGAAGCAGAGATCAGAGGCCACAGAAGGACTTACATCGGTGCGATGCCGGGCAGGATAATGGAAGGCATCAGCCGCTGCGGGGCCGCCGACCCGGTCATGGTCCTCGATGAGGTGGACAAACTGTCCATGTCTTATAACGGCGATCCGGCCAGCGCGCTTCTTGAAGTGCTGGATCCGGAACAGAATGCATCCTTTACAGACCACTATCTGAATGTTCCCTATGACCTTTCGGAAGTGCTGTTTATCTGTACTGCGAACACCACTGACACGATCCCCGAGCCGCTGCTGAACCGGATGGAAGTTATCCGCTTCCCCGGCTACACGGCAATCGAGAAATTTGAGATCGCCAGAAGGCATCTTCTTCCCAGGTCCCTTGAGAGCGCCGGCCTGGATAAGGATGCAGTGATCGTGACGGATGAAGCGATTCGGGCGATCATTTCGGATTATACGATGGAAGGCGGAGTCAGGACCCTCAAACAGAACCTGGACAGGATCTGCCGGGAGGCGGCACTGTGGCAGGTTCAGAAGGAACAGTCATCTAAAGATGCGGAAGAGGGCCGGACTGATCCGGATAAGCCGATCGAGGTGACCGTGTCCAACCTGAAGACATTCCTGGATGCCAGAAAAATGCATCATGAAAAGGCCCTTGAAAAGCAGAAGCCGGGGATCGTCACCGGCATGGCCTGGACCGCCGCCGGCGGAGAGATCCTTTATATAGAAACGCTCATGACGCCGGGAAGCGGACGGACGGTCATCACCGGACAGCTGGGGGATGTCATGAAAGAATCCGCCCAGATCGCCGTAAGCCTGGTTAAGTCCATGTTTCCGGATAAAGCGGAGGTGTTTGAGAAAAACGACATCCATATCCATGTGCCGGCCGGCGCCGTTCCCAAAGACGGTCCTTCCGCCGGTATCACACTGACGAGCGCGATCGCATCACTCGTGACCGGGAAAGCGGTCAGTCCGCTGATCGCCATGACCGGCGAGATCTCCTTAAGGGGAGCTGTCATGCCGATCGGAGGCCTGCCTGAAAAGCTGATGGCAGCGCTGCGGGCAGGGATCACGACAGCCCTTATCCCGGAGGAGAATCTGCAGGATCTGGACGATGTGGCTGCGGAAGTCAAGAACAACCTTACGATCATACCGGTCTCAGATATCAGGGATGTGTTTGAACAGATCTTTCCGGCCGGTAATGATCGGGATAAAAACAATGAGGTCGCCTGAAAAGGCGGCCTTTTTTCTAGACCGTCGGCAATCAATGTGATATACTCTCTCGTGAACAATTAAAAGTATTTATGAGGTGACAGTAATCACCTGCCGAAAAAGAGGAGGTCATCATGACTTTGTTTTGCAAATTGCGCCGGGGAAGCCTGATCATGCTGGGACTGCTGATGCTGACCGGAACACAGGCACTGGCCGAAGCAGAAAGTGAAGTCCCTGCGGAAGAAGAGATTTCTACTGAAAAGATAGAAAGCGAGATCTCGATCGAAGCGCCCGGACCCGTATTTGAGGGGCTTGAGGCCGCGTCAAACGTAGAGTTCGGCATGGAGATCGCCTGTGAGGATGATGATCTTAAGGACGGACTTGATTGGAAACTCCATTTTGAAAACAGGACAGATGCGGATATGTCTGTATCGTTTTCCAATACCGCCATCAACGGGTGGATGTGTCCCACGGACCAGTGGAGCGTTACCGGTTGGTCGCTGACACCGGGTGAGGCGGTGGATGCCGAAGTCTCCTGGACGGCTGAAGAACTGGAGCGGATAAATGTCACGAGCCTGAATGAGATCGCTTTTTCGCTGAAAGCATACGCAGCAGAGAAAGGCAGCTACAAGTATTACGCGAACTCGGTGTGCAGAGTCGGTTTCGGTACAGAAGATGCGGAAGGCCCCAAGCTCCCGGAAGAGAAGGAGAAGATCATGGATACGACGGATTATGCGTTCAGTATCCTTGACTACGGGACGGATGAAGATGATATGCCGCTGTGGACGGTTTATCTTGAGAACAAGACTTCCGATACCGTGCTGTTTGAACTGAAAGACTGCGTGCTGAACGGATTCGCTTCCGATCCTTACTGGAGCACCATCGTGCTTCCCGGCTACAAAAGCCTTACACAGATCAGCTGGTGGAATCTTGATCTGGAAGAAGCAGGCATCAGGAAGATCCATGATGCTTCCTTTAAGGTAAGAGTCTGGAAGGAAGCCCAGACCGGTTTCAATTCCTTTGTGGATCCGGTGGAGGAGACGGCGCAGGTGAAGACCGGTGAGGAAGAGGACGAAACAGCGAAAGGTTATGAACCTTCTGATACGGATATTGTGCTCTATGATGAAAATGATATCGGAATGGGCATTACCAGGATCGGCTACTCGGATGATCTCAGCTACTACATCATCAGCCTTTATCTGAGCAATAACAGTGATAAGGACATAAAAGCCGAGATCACGGATATCCTCGTCAACGGAAAGGATACTTACTCTGACTGGAGCCGTGAGGTGGGAGCCGGAACATGGTTGACCGGGACGATCTCGCTCGATAGGGCGACACTGGAAAAGATGAAGGTCAATGATGTTAGGACTGTTTCCCTGTCCGCACTGCTGACGGACAAGAGCGGCAATAAGATCGCACAGGAAACTTATGAGATCGATGCCGTGAAAGAAAATGCTGATAAACCGGCCGCTGATGATAAGGATGAGGAGACAGAAACCGAAGAGACGATCACCCTGACAGAGGAGACCGAAGAAGATACCGAAGAAACGATCACCCTGACGGAGGAAACCGAAGAAGATACCGAAGAAGCGGCAGAGACCGAAACGCAGGCTCTGTCGGAGATAACGTTTGAAGTACCGGCTGAAGCAGTGACCGAAGAGCAGACCGAGGCGGCAACAGAAGCAGCTACCGAGGCGGCAACAGAAGAAGCTTCTGAGGTGCCGGCAGAGGAGACTGAGGAAGAGACCGAGCCTGTGACGCTTCCGGCAGCGGAGACGGAAACACCGGCTGAAACCGAACCGGAAAAGACGGCTACTGTCTTTACAGATGAAAAGACGGTCCGTATGGTCCAGTCAGCCCTGATCAAGGCCGGATATGATCTTGAAAAAGACGGTAAGATCGGCAATGCCGTAAAAGAGGCCATTTCGAAATTCCGCAGTGAAAATTCTCTCGGTGAGGGAACCGATATCACTCAGGATCTCCTTACTAAGATGGGAATCACGGATTCGGCTACAATGCAGAAGATCCAGGAAAAACTGAACGCCCTGGGCTATGACTGCGGAGAACCGGACGGACTGAGCGGAAGAAAGACCAACGAAGCGATCGAAGCTTATCGTTCCAAAGAGAATATTGCCGGTGAGGGGATCGACGCAGAGCTTATCAGCCATCTCGGAATAAACGAAGAAGCCGCGGAAACAGAGGAAACTGAGGCCGAGACCGAAGAAGCTGAAACTGCGGAGGCTGAGACCGAAGAAGCCGAGACCGAAGAAGCCGAGACTGAGACAGAAAAAGCCGTGACCGAAGAGCAGGAAGGCTTTACCGATGAAAAGACAGTCCGTATGGTGCAGAACGTGCTGAATGATAACGGCGCGGACCTGGAGAAAGACGGCAAGCTCGGAAAACTCGTTAAAGAAGCGATCGAAATATATCGCGAAACCAGAGGCCTCTCAGCAGGAACTGCGATCGACGATGAATTGCTTTTCGACATGGGGATCATTGATTCGGCTACGATGCAGAAGATCCAGGAGAAGCTCAACGGCATGGGCTATGACTGCGGCGAACCCGACGGCCTGACCGGAAAGAAGACGAAAGCAGCCATAGAGGAATATAAGAAAAAAGAGAACCTGGAAGGGACCGGTATTGACCAGAAACTGCTGGAGTCGCTGGGCATCAGCCGCTGACATACCGGAAGACATAAAGGAGGAGACAGATAATGAACCAAGAGGAATACCTGGAAGTATATCGTCATTCGCTTTCTCACATCCTGGCGAAAGCAGTGATCGAGATCTTTGGAAAGGACCAGGTGCAGTATGCCATCGGTCCGCAGATCTCGGACGGTTTCTATTATGATTTTACGCTGCCGCGCACGGTGAGACAGGAAGATTTCGAGATGATCGAAAACAAGATGCGCGAGATCCTTAAACGGAAAGAAGACTGGACCCGGAAGGAAGTATCCAGAGAAGAAGCTCTGAAGATGTTCGCTGATCAGAAGTTCAAGACGGAACTGATCGAGGATCTTCCGGAAGACGAACTGATCACGATCTATACGACGGGCGATGATTTCGTTGACCTTTGCAGAGGCCCGCACGTTGAGAATTCGAGGGAACTTCTCGGCGCCGCTTTCAAGATCAAAGCCGTTTCAGGTGCCTACTGGCGCGGTGACGAGAACCGTGATTCGCTTCAGCGAATCTATGTGTATGCTTTCCCGGACAAGGGTCAGCTCAAAGCTCATCTCGACCTGATTCGTGAGGCTATGGAACGCGACCACAAGAAACTCGGACCGCAGCAGGATCTGTTCATGTTCGATCCGACGGCTCCCGGCATGCCCTATTGGCTGCCCAGGGGCTGGAAGCTGTTCAACGCCCTTTTATCCTATTGGAGAGACGTCCATGAAGTTCACGGATATCAGGAGATCTCGGCGCCGGTCATCAATAACAAGACGCTCTGGGAGACTTCCGGACACTGGGGCCATTATAAGGAGAACATGTTCCTGATTCCCGGAACGGCCGAGGATGAGAGCGACTTTTATGCGGCCAAACCGATGAACTGCCCGAACGCGATCATGGTCTACAAACGCCAGATGAGAAGCTATAAGGATCTTCCGCTCCGCTTCTCCGAGACGGATGTTATTCACCGCAAAGAAAAATCCGGTGAGCTCAACGGTCTTTTCCGTGTGCAGATGTTCCGTCAGGATGACGATCATACGCTGCTGATGGAAAGCCAGATTCAGGAAGAGATCAACGATATCATGGATATCGCCGAGGAACTTTACGGCACGTTCGGCCTTGATTATATGGCAGAGCTGTCCACGAGACCCGATGATTACATGGGTGATATCGAACTCTGGAACCAGGCGGAAGCTTCCCTCAAAGAGATCCTCGATGCCAAGTACGGTGAGGGGAACTATGAGATCAACGAGGGCGACGGTGCGTTCTACGGTCCCAAGATCGACCTGAAGATGCGGGACGCGCTCGGAAGAGAATGGCAGATGGGCACGATCCAGCTGGATTTCCAGCTGCCGCTGAACTTTGACCTTAAATATACGGCTCAGGACGGAACCCAGAAACAGCCGGTCATGATCCACCGTGCCCTGTTCGGATCTTTCGAACGGTTTATCGGCATCCTGATCGAGAACTTCAAAGGGGCATTCCCGTTCTGGATGTCTCCTTACCAGGTCGCAGTCGTTCCGATCAGACCCGAACACAATGAGTATGCGGCTAAAGTGATGGAGGCGCTCAGAAAGAGCCGTATCCGCGCCGAAGTGGATTACGAAGACGAGAATATGAAGGTCAAGATCAAGAAATACAAGACCTTCAAGGATCCGTACATTGTTGTCGTGGGAGATAAGGAAGCCCAGGAGAATTCCGTCTCCGTCAACATCCGCGGCATGAACAAGACGGTGCAGGGAGTTCCGCTCGATACCTTCCTGGCTGTATGCCGCAGGCTCAATGAGGAGCATACGCTCGAGCTGGCGGACAGCTTTGAGGCTTAAGCGTTACCGCTGACAGCTTAAAGAGTGCTTATTAAAAAGGGACAGAGGCTGACCTCTGTCCCTTTCTTTAATCTTTTTTCAGGCTTAGTGCGAAAGCATTCTGACCAGCTGCGGAATGGTTGCTTCAAAGTCGACGCCGTACCAGGGCTGGCGCGGATTTTCCAGTGTCTTTGCGATGGTCAGGGCGGTGTAATCGGCGGCCAGGCGCAGAGCATCTTTCCAGGAAAGGCCGTTCATCATTCCTCCGACGGCGACGCTGGAGTAAATATCGCCGGTTCCGTGATAGGAGGCCGGGATGCGGTCATTCTGGTAGCAGTAGAAATCATCATTTGCAGGATCGTATCCCATCACGCCGGTGCGTCCTTCGGAGAGAGAAACACCTGTCAGGGCGGTAATGCCTTTTTGGCCGCCCATATCGGAAAGGGCGAGAAGCAGTTCTTTTATATATGATTCATCATAGGATTCCTTATAGGGAAGGCCCGTCATGAACGCAGCTTCCGTAATGTTGGGCACGATGATATCGGCATCGGCACAAAGGGTGGCATTTCTGGCTGCGTATTTTTCATCGAAGGCGGGGTAGAGCCTGCCGTTGTCACCCATAGCCGGATCCACGAAAACAAGAGTGTTCTCGTCACGAAATTCGCTGATAAGCTCTTTGACCGTGTCGATCTCTTCCTCTGTTCCCAGATAACCCGTATAGATAGCGTCAAATCGGATGTTTTCTTTTTTCCAGTGGTCCGCAATGGGGCGGATCTGGTCAGACAGATCCTTGCAGGTAAATCCTTTGAACATGGTATGGGTCGACAGGACCGCAGTGGGAAGGATGACCGCCTCTACGCCCATAGCCGAGATCAGCGGCAGGGCGACCGTCAGCGAACATTTTCCCAGACATGAGATATCCTGGATGGTCAAAACTCTTTTCATGGTAATCCCTTCTTTCTATAACAAACAACGCAAGCACCGGACCGGCCGGCTTTCTGTATCATAGACGGAAACTGGGTATATATAAATATCCAGTTTTAATTAAAATTATAATACCAGATCTTTCGCGTATTTCAACAAAAAAGTTGCTTA
>JBGUOI010000168.1:0-30681 GCA_045118075.1 Porcincola sp.
TGATTGAACCGCCGTGTACCGAACGGTACGCACGGTGGTGTGAGAGGTCGGAAATTCCTCAGTCAGAGGAATTTCCTCCTACTCGATTGTGAAAAACAAATCTGTGTTTTTTACGAGAAGTAACGCTCCCGTATGATATCGGCAGGCATTTCCTTCCCGGTCCAGAGTGTAAATGCTTCCTGCCCCTGACATAAAAGCATCTCCAGGCCGCTCACCGTGCGGCAGCCGTGTTTTTCAGCTTCCGCAAGGAAAGCTGTCTTGCGGGGGTGATAGATCACATCGGCAGCGGTCAGACCGGGGTGGAAGATCTCCGGATCGGAGATGGGCATCTTTTCGATATCCGGAGCCATACCCACATTGGTGGCATTAATGAGCAGGCAGCTGTTTCTGACTGCAGTGCGTACAAGGTCGGTCTGACTAAGATCGATCAGCGTGACTTTACATCCGGATGCTTCCTGAAGCTTCCGGACAAGCCGCTCGGAGTTTTCCCATGAACGGGAGCGCCTGCAGACGATATTCAGGGAACCGATATCGGAAAGGACAGCAGCGGAAGCGATCGCAGAGCCTGCTCCGCCTGCTCCGATCATGGTGATCTCTTTGCCTGAGATATCGCAGCCTGACTCCCGAACGCCCCGGATAAAGCCGGTGCCGTCGGTGTTATGTCCGATCAGGCTGCCATCCTTATTTACTACCGTGTTTACCGCGCCGCAAAGATCCGCTTCAGGTGATAGCTTGTCAAGATAAGGAATGACAGCCTGCTTATGAGGCATGGTCACGTTAAAGCCGTATGTATTTACGGCCCGGAAAGCACCGACTACTCCGCCGAGCGCATCCTCCGTCACATCAAAGCAAAGATATACGAAATCGATCCCGCAAAGCGCAAAACTGTCATTATGCATCATGGGAGAAAGAGAATGCGTGGTAGGAAAGCCGATGAGTCCGCCCATCCTGGTGGTGCCTGTGGGACGAAAATATGTGCCGGTCTGAGAAGACATGGAACACCTCCTTACTGTTTTGCAGAGCCGGCATGTTGCCGGCAGGTTTATTTTATCATTATTTTATATTCTTGTCTTTGCATTTTGGACCCTTGTGAAGTAGAATATATTAGTTGTGAGAACATTCGGAAAACGGATGGAGGGTTCGGTCTGATGAAAGCGGTCAGGGTTAAGCAGCTTGTCCTTGGAGAAGGCGCGCCCGCAGTGTGCGTGCCGCTTATGGCAGCCGATGGGGCAGAACTGGAGGAGGCGCTTCCCGTTCTTGAAAGATCACCTTTTGATCTTTTGGAGTGGCGTGCCGATTTCTGGCGTACCGGTTTTCTGATGCCGGACGGGAAGATCGATACAGCCCTTTTAAAAAGGCTGACGGACCGGATCCGCACATGTCTCGGGGAAAGGCCGCTCCTGTTTACATTCAGGACGTCCCTTGAGGGAGGAAATTCGGATCTTCCTTATGATGCCTGGAAAGAGCTGCTTTATCAGGCAGCTGTCACCGGAGCCGAACTGGTGGACATGGAACTGAAAACGGCCGGGGAGGAAGCTCTTGCTGTAACGGACTGTCTTCGGTCAGCCGGAGCGGCAGTGATCGCATCCGCCCATGACTTTGCAAAAACGCCGTCTGCGGATGAAATGGTCACCCTCCTGACAAAGATGCAGGAGTGCGGCGCTGATCTATCCAAGCTGGCGGTGATGCCGCATTCGGATAAAGATGTTCTGAGTGTGCTGGATGTCTGTATCCGGATGAAGCATGGCCTGGCCGACAGGCCTTATATCATCATCTCGATGGGACAGGCGGGAATGCTGACGCGAATCGGGTGTGCTTTTACCGGCAGCGCGCTGACATTTGCTTCGGCGCTCGGGGCTTCGGCACCGGGACAGATCCCGGCGGACCTTATGCGGCAGGTTCTTTCGCAGGCAGGCCCGCGGATGGACATATAAACGTGAATATGATAAAATACATCCCTTTGAGGGATATTAGAATATAATATTTTTGAGCGGGAGGTTAACATGGCTCTTTCAGTAAAAAAAGTGACACACGCGGCAGAACGTCAGGCGATCTCTGTCCTTCTGGACGGACTTTTGAATCAGCTTGACAAATCAACGAACAGGACAGAAGTGATCATGAAGCTGATCGATCTGGCGGGCAGATTTTACGGCAAGGCGGCAAAGCCGGAGACGCTTGACAAAGTCAGGGCAGCCGCGGCTGATCCCGAAAACAGGTGGTTTAAATTCATCAACCGAGTCCTGGATGAGACCAACCCGCATGTTGCCAAGACGCTTTTGCTGAACCTGGGTTATGAAGCCTTTTTCAGAGGGACAAAGACGATCCGTGAAAACCGTGAGAAATACGGCTGCAATATCCCGTGGCTGATCCTTTTCGACCCGACCAATGCCTGCAATATGCACTGCACGGGCTGCTGGTCCGGAACCTACGGACACAAGACCAACATGTCCTTTGAAAATATGGACAAGATCGTGACCGAAGGCAAGGAGCTGGGAATCTACCTGTATATGATGACCGGCGGAGAGCCGCTCGTCCGTAAAAAAGATATCCTGAGACTGGCGGAGAAGCACTATGACTGCGAATTTTCCCTTTATACCAACTCGACCCTGATCGATGAGGACCTGTGCCGGGAGATCGTCCGGCTGGGGAACATTACTTTCCAGCTCTCGATCGAAGGAACGCCGGAAACCAATGATGCCCGCAGAGGCGACGGTCACTATGATGCCGTCATGAACGCCATGGACCTTCTGTCCAGATACGGCATCATCTTCGGCACCTCCATCTGCTATACCAGACAGAATATCGAAGCGGTCACCGATCCGGATTTTATCCGGTTTATTGCGGATAAGGGAGCAAGGTTCGGCTTCTACTTCCACTACATGCCCGTAGGCAAGAACGCGGTGCCTTCCCTGATGCCCACCGTTGAGCAGCGCAAGATGATGATCGAAAGAATCCGCTGGATCCGCTCGAAAGAATGCGACATAGGTTTTTATCCGATGGATTTCCAGAACGACGGCGAGTTCGTGGGCGGCTGCATCGCAGGCGGCAGGAACTATTTCCACATCAATGCCAACGGGGATGCGGAACCTTGTGTGTTCATCCATTTTTCGGATTCGAACATTAAAGACAAGTCGATTCTGGAGATGCTCCAGAGTCCGCTGTTCATGGCATACCATGAAGGACAGCCCTTCAACCGCAATCACCTGCGTCCCTGCCCGATGCTGGAGAACCCGCAGCTCTTAAGAAAGATGGTGGCGGAAACCGGCGCGAAGGGGACCAACGACGAATCAGAAGAGACCGCCGATGAGCTCTGCTCCAAGTGCGATGACTATGCAAAGACCTGGGGACCCGAAGCGGATAAGATCTGGGCTTCCCAGACCCATAAAAAACCCAGTTACGAGAATTACACTCCGGAAAAGAGAGAACATCCGGAGCTGGCAGCATTTGAGCATGCAGAGTAAAGAAAAATGATGCGGCAGAAAAACGACCGCTGATCACAGATCAAATACAGGAAGGAGGGGACGGAATTGGCGCTCACGGATGAAGTCAGGGACAGCCTGCTGGAGCTGACCGAGAAAAAACAGTTCAAACAGCTGAAAGAAGCGCTTACCGAGATGAATGAGGTGGATATCGCGGACCTGATAAGCCAGCTCTCGCCTGAGAGAGCCCTGGTCATCTTCCGCCTCCTTCCCAAAGACCTTTCTTCAGAGGTCTTCGCCTGCATGGAGATCGAACAGCAGCAGACCATCATCAACAGCATCGAGGACAGCGAGCTGAATGAGATCATTGAAGACCTCGCGATCGATGACGCGGTGGATATGGTCGAAGAGCTTCCGGCGTCGGTGGTCAAGCGTATTCTGAAGAATGCCACGCCGGCTACCAGGAGCCTGATCAATCAGTATCTCCAGTATCCGGACAATTCGGCCGGATCGATCATGACCGCAGAGTATATCGCGCTGCGTCCGAACATGACGGTCGAAGAATCCTTCGCCTACATCAGGAAAAACGGGGTGGACAAGGAGACGATCTACACCTGTTACGTGATCAACCCGTCAAGGAAACTGCTCGGAGTGGTCACCCTTAAAGACCTGATGATGCATCCCTATGAGGACAAGGTCGAAGACATCATGGATGACAATGTCTTCTATGCGCTGACGACCGATGACCAGGAGGAAGTAGCCGCAACTTTCAATAAATACGATCTGCTGGCACTTCCCGTGGTAGACAGGGAGAACAGGCTGGTCGGCATCGTCACGGTCGATGATATCGTGGACGTCATGGAAGCCGAGGCTACCGAGGACTTCCAGAAAATGGCCGCTATGGTGCCCAGTGAAAAGGAATACCTGAAGACAAGTGTCTTCGAACTGGCGAAAAACAGAATCCCCTGGCTGCTTATCCTCATGCTTTCGTCCATGGTCAGCGGAATGATCCTTACTTACTACGAGGCGACCTTCGCGGCGCTGCCGCTTCTGGTCAGCTTTATCCCGACCCTGATGGATACCGGGGGCAACTCCGGCAGCCAGGCGAGCACAATGATCATCCGCGGACTGGCTGTTGATGAGATCGAGCTTCATGATGTGCTGAAAGTACTCTGGAAAGAAGTAAGGGTCGGCCTGATCTGCGGCGCGATCCTCGCGACGATCAATTTCATCCGGCTGATGATCCAGTACCCGGGGCATGCGATGATCTGCATGCTTGTGGCCGTAAGTATGTTCCTTACGATCATGCTGGCCAAATCACTCGGCGCCCTGATGCCGATGCTTGCGAAAGCACTGCATTTTGATCCTGCCCTTATGGCGTCACCCATGCTGACCACGATCGTGGATGCCTGTTCCATGGTGATCTATTTTACGCTGGCTTCCAGATTTATCGCCCAGCTCAGATGACAAGAGGAACCCCGTAAATGACGAAAAAAATGCTATTTATCTATAACCCGAGAGCCGGAAGAGGTCTGATCCGGGAACAGCTTTCGGATATCGTTGAAGAATTTACTTCCAATGACATGGAGGTCGTCGTCCATCCTACCAGGAAGGCAAGGGATGCGACCATGACCGTGGCCATGCGCGGGAAGAACTTCGACCTGATCGTCTGCAGCGGAGGAGACGGGACGCTTGACGAGGTGGTGACCGGAATGATGGCAGGGGAACTGTCGGTACCGATCGGGTATATTCCGGCCGGCAGTACCAATGATTATGCGATGAGCGTCGGCATCACCAACGAGTTCATGGACGCTGCCAGGGATATCTGCCGGGGCCATGTCAGGGAGATGGACGTAGGCCGTCTTAACGAAGGATATTTCATCTATGTAGCTGCTTTCGGGGCTTTCACCGATGTCTCTTACCGGACCAGCCAGGAGAGCAAGAACCTCCTGGGACATCTGGCTTACCTGCTGGAGGGAATGAAGGCGCTGCCGTCCCTGAAGGGATGGAAAATGACCTTCCGTTCCAAAGAAATGTCAGGAGAAGGGGAATTCCTGTACGGGATGATCACCAACTCCAATTCGGTCGGAGGATTCAAGGGAATCACAGGCAAAAATGTAGATCTTAACGACGGTCTGTTTGAGGTGACGCTGATCACCGTGACAGACAACCTGCTTGAGCTGCCGGCGATCGCCGGTGCCCTGCTGAACGGGGACCGCAATCCGCACATCATCACCTTCAAGACATCACACCTGGAGTTTGAAGCTGAGGAGCTTGTCCCGTGGACGACAGACGGAGAGTATGGCGGGACCTACCGCACGATCGTCGTGGAAAACATCCGGGGTGCACTTCCGCTGATCGTACCCGAATAAAGATCTGATGAACGGATGACAGGAGACAAAGAACGTCTCCTGTCATTTTCTATGCTTATCCGGCATAAAAAAATCCTATAGTTCTTTCTTGAAAACGGCCATGATCTGAAATAAAATAAAGGATAGGATTATATGCAATTCATGCATTTCCGATAATTTGTATGATGAACTTGAAAGGAGATTGGTATGCTGTATATCGGAATTGATCTGGGCACATCGGCGGTGAAACTGCTGATGATGGATGAAACCGGAAAGATCGAGAAGATCGTATCCAAAGAGTATCCGCTCTACTTCCCGCACCCGGGCTGGTCGGAGCAGAATCCGTATGACTGGTATGACAAGTCCATGGAGGGCCTGGAAGAACTGCTTGACGGATGTGACCGCTCCCAAGTTGCCGGCATCAGCTTCGGCGGACAGATGCACGGACTGGTCATCCTGGACGCGGATGATCAGGTCATTCGTCCCGCGATCCTCTGGAATGACGGAAGGACGACCAAAGAGACGGATTATCTCAACCAGGTGATCGGCAAGGATAAACTCTCTGCCTATACCGCGAACATCGCCTTTGCCGGTTTTACCGCTCCCAAGATTCTGTGGGTCAGGGAAAATGAGCCGGAAAACTTCGCGAAGATCTGCAAGATCATGCTTCCGAAGGATTACCTGGCATACCGCTTAAGCGGAACGTTCTGCTCGGATGTATCCGATGCCTCCGGCATGCTTTTGATGGATGTCAAGAACCGCTGCTGGTCCAAAGAGATGATGGATATCTGCGGAATCACCGAAGAGCAGCTGCCGAAACTCTTCGAGAGCTATGAGAGCGTCGGTACCTTAAAGAGCGAGATCGCCGCTCAGCTCGGACTTTCCGATAATGTTGTCATCGCGGCAGGCGCCGGCGACAATGCGGCAGCCGCTGTCGGCACCGGTACGGTAGGCGACGGCATGTGCAACATTTCACTCGGAACAAGCGGAACGATCTTCATCTCCTCCGACAAGTTCGGCGTGGACCGCTTCAATGCCCTTCATGCTTTTGCCCATGCGGACGGACATTATCACCTGATGGGATGCATGCTCAGCGCTGCTTCCTGCAACAAATGGTGGATGGACGAGATCATCGGTACAAAGGATTATGCTGCTGAGCAGGCACAGATCGGTGAACTTGGCGAGAACCATGTTTACTTCCTGCCGTACCTGATGGGTGAGCGCAGCCCGCACAACGATCCGGCGGCCAGGGGCACCTTCATCGGCATGACCATGGATACGAACAGGGCGGATATGACGCAGGCCGTACTCGAAGGCGTTGCTTTCGGTCTTCGTGATTCTCTTGAAGTAGCGAAATCCCTCGGCATCAAGATCACCCGCACCAAGATCAGCGGCGGCGGAGCGAGAAGTCCGCTCTGGAAGAAGATCATTGCCAATATCATGGGACTTTATGTGGATGTGACCGAGAGTGAGGAAGGTCCCTCCATGGGCGGCGCAATGCTTGCCATGGTAGCCTGCGGCGCTTACAAGTCAGTCGAAGAGGCGGCAGCTGCGATCGTCAAGATCGTGGATACGGTCGAGCCCGATCCCGAGCTTGTGGAGAAATATAACGCCAGGTATGAACAGTTCAGGCAGATCTATCCGGCCGTTAAGGAACTGTTTCCGAAGATCAGCTGAAAGGAGACTTTACCGTTATGATGGAATTAAAAAATGTCACGGACAGCAGCTTTCTGAAATACGGAAGAGTGATCCGGGATGTGGATTTCACACAGCTTCTGGATGTGCTTGAGAAAGAGACTCCCTGCCCTGAAGATGTCGTCTATGTTCCTTCGGAGCCGGCTCTTGAGGCGCTTCCCGTCATGCAGGAACTTACCGTCAAGGTTTACGGCGAGATGCCTATCCAGATCGGCTACTGCAACGGCCATAACAGAAAACTTAATGCATTTGAGTACCACAGGGATTCGGAGATCAATGTCGCCGCGGATGATGCGGTGCTGATCGTCGGTCTGCGCGCGGATGTCACTGAAGACATGACCTATGACACTTCGAAGGCAGAAGCTTTCCTGCTTCCGAAGGGAATGGGTGTGGAAGTTTTCGCAACGACGCTTCATTATGCGCCTGCGGGTCCGGAAGGGAATGGCTTCAGGGTAGTGATCGTCCTGCCCAGAGGTACAAACGAAGCCCTCAAGGAATCTCATCAGGGAGGCGTTGAGGACAGCCACCTGACAGCCGTCAATAAATGGCTGATCGGTCATCCGGAGGGAGGCCTTCCCGAGGGAAGCCCCATGGGACTGATCGGTGAAAACCCGTCTATCTGACATATATAACCAACGAAGCCAAACCGCCCGGTGCGGTAAAGTGTAATAGATCAAAGGAGGACTGAAAAATGATCAATGTTCCAAAAGTGAAGATCGGTATCGTTGCGGTCAGCAGAGACTGCTTCCCGGAGCCCCTTTCCGTTAACCGCAGGAAAGCTCTGGTGGATGCTTATAAGGCCAAATACGATGCCGAAGACATCTATGAGTGTCCGATCTGTATCGTCGAGAGTGAGATCCATATGGTGCAGGCTCTTGAGGATATCAAGAAAGCCGGATGCAATGCCCTTTGCGTATACCTTGGCAACTTCGGACCGGAGATCTCCGAGACACTGCTTGCGAAGCACTTTGACGGACCCAAGATGTTCATCGGAGCCGCTGAGGAGACTCAGGACGACTTAAAAGGCGGCCGCGGCGATGCTTACTGCGGAATGCTCAACGCCAGCTACAACCTGAAGCTTCGCAATGTTAAGGCCTATATCCCCGAGTTCCCGATCGGCGATGCCGAGGACTGCGCGGATATGATCCACGAGTTCGTTCCCATTGCCCGTGCAGTGGTCGGTCTTTCCAAGTTAAAGATCATTTCCTTCGGACCGCGTCCTCTCAACTTCCTGGCCTGCAACGCTCCCATCCAGCAGCTTTACAACCTGGGTGTAGAGGTTGAGGAAAACTCCGAGCTGGATCTGTTTGAAGCTTTCAACAAGCATGCGGATGATCCGAGGATTCCGGAAGTTGTCGCCGATATGGAAAAAGAACTCGGCGCCGGCAACAAGAAGCCGCAGATCCTGCCCAAACTTGCGCAGTATGAGCTGACTCTTCTTGACTGGGTCGAAGCTCACAAGGGATACAGAGAGTATGTCGCCATCGCCGGAAAATGCTGGCCCGCATTCCAGACACAGTTCGGTTTCGTTCCCTGCTATGTGAACAGCCGCCTGACAGGCCGCGGAATCCCGGTTTCCTGCGAAGTAGATATCTACGGCGCACTGAGCGAGTACATCGGCACCTGCGTATCGGGTGATGCGGTTACGCTCCTTGACATCAACAATACCGTCCCGAAGGATATGTACAAAGAATCCATCGAGGGCAAATTCGATTACAAGTTCACCGACACCTTCATGGGCTTCCACTGCGGCAATACCTGCTCCTCCAAGCTGGTCAGCTGCAGCATGGAATACCAGATGATCATGGCCAGAGCTCTTCCGGAAGAAGTTACCCAGGGTACCCTTGAAGGCGATATCGCTCCCGGCGAGATCACTTTCTATCGTCTGCAGAGCACCTCGGACAACATCCTTCGCGCGTATGTAGCTGAAGGCGAGGTCCTTCCGGTAGCCACCAGATCCTTCGGCGGCATCGGCGTTTTCGCTATTCCGGAGATGGGACGCTTCTATCGCTACTGGCTGGTAGGAAAGAACTTCCCGCATCACGGCGCCGTGGCCTTCGGTCATTTCGGCAAGGCACTCTATGAAGTGTTCAAGCTGATCGGTGTCTGCCCGGGTGAGATCGGCTGGAACAAGCCCGCATCTCTTCCCTATTTTGATGAAAATCCCTTTAAATAATGGATGATTTCCGGGAGGGGCCGCCCTGGCGGCCCCTCTTTTGGTGTACGCAGGAGGAAAGTATGTCAGTAGTTAAAAATGATTTCGGAAAAACAAAAGACGGGAAAACAGCCGGTCTTTATACCATAACCGGCAAGGGCGGCATGGAAGTGTCCCTGACAGACTTCGGCGCGACGATCGTCTCTGTGAAAGTGCCCGACCAGAACGGAGCCTTGACGGATGTCGTCCTGGGCTATGACGATGTAAGCGGATACGAAGAGGGCGGCTGCTATTTCGGCGCTGTCATCGGCCGCAGCGGAAACAGGATCGCGAACGGTACCTTTACGGTCGACGGAGAGGAATACCACCTTGCGATCAATGACAATGACAATAACCTGCACAGCGGTCCGAACGGATTTGACAGCAGGATCTGGGAAACATCCTTCAGCCCGGATGGAAGCAGCGTTACTTTCTGCGTGAAGGATGCAGATATGGAGCAGGGATACCCGGGAAATTACAAGGCAGCGGTCACTTATTCGGTCGACGACGATAATACGCTGAAACTGGCCTATTCTTCAGAGTGTGATGCCGACACCGTTTCCAACCTGACCAATCATGTGTATTTCAACCTCAGCGGACATGGCTCCGGTTCCATTGAAGGGCATATGATGCGCATGGAGGTGGAAGGCTATACACCGGTCAAAGACCACCAGGCCATCCCGACGGGAGAAGTTGCCCCCGTGACCGGGACTCCCCTGGATTTCTCCTCCTTTAAGAAGATCGGCGATGAGATCGACGCGGATTTTGACCAGCTCACCTTTGTCGGAGGCTACGACCATAATTTTGCGATCGCTCCCGAAAAGCACCCGCTTTCCAGATTCGCCACAGTCTGCAGCCCCGAGACCGGGATCTGCATGGAAGCTTTTACGGACCTTCCCGGCTTCCAGTTCTATACCGGCAATTTCATCCCGATGGGGATGAAGGGAAAAGACGGCGCCGTTTATAACAAACGCAGCGGCTTCTGCCTGGAAAGCCAGTATTATCCCAATTCCATCAATCAGGAAGGCTTTGCTTCCCCGCTCCTGAAGGCGGGAGAGACGGCCGTGACGATGACGGCATACCGTTTCGGCGTTAAAAAAGCCTGACAGTGAAATGAATGAGGATTGATCGGAGCAAATACTTGCCCCTGATACTTTAAAGTGTTAAAATAAATCCTGAACTGTCCGCGGCAGGTCTGTGCCGCGGACAAATTTTTGACAGGGAAGGAAAGTCGACCATATGGATATGTTCGGGTATGTTTTGAAACGAATCGTCGTGTCCGTACTGACACTGCTTCTGGTGGCAGCCATCACCTTTTTCCTGATGAATGCGATTCCCGGAAGTCCGTTCATGACGGAAAAATCCACGCCTCAGCAGATCGAGCTCGCAAATGCGAAGTACGGCCTGGATAAACCGCTGATCGTTCAGTTCGGCAATTATCTGAAAAACCTGATGAAAGGAGACCTGGGAGTATCTCTTAAGATGCAGGAAGGAACCAGCGTATCGAAGATCCTCTTCGGCCAGGGAAAATTTGTCCTGTCGATGAAGCTCGGACTGCTTGCGCTCCTGGTCGCGGTATTGATCGGTATTCCGGTCGGCGTGATCCAGGCTTTTTACCGCGGGCGGTGGATCGATAACGTGCTGAGGGTGATCACGACGATGGGCATCGCCATGCCCGGTTTCGTGGTAGCGACGCTGTGCCTGTTCGAGTTCGGCGTCTCACTCGGCTGGCTGCCTGTCCAGTCTAATTCTCTTGAGAGCTTCGGAGCATACGTGATGCCGGTGCTGACACTGGCCCTCAATCCGATGTGCCGTATCTCGAAGCTTACCCGTACGAGCATGCTCGACTCGATCAGCCAGGATTATATCCGCACGGCGAATGCCAAAGGCCTGAAGACGAATGTGATCCTGTTCAAACATGCTCTGCGCAACTCCCTGATCCCTGTGATCACTTATCTGGGACCGCTGACCGCCGGCATCATCACGGGCGCCCTCGTGGTAGAACAGATCTTCCATATCCCCGGCCTCGGCAACTATTTCGTGTCGAGCATCCTCAACAGGGATTACCCGGTGATCATGGGCACAACGCTGCTTCTGGCGGCGCTGATCATCGTTATGAATTTCGTGGTGGATATCGCTTATAAACTCGTTGATCCCCGGATCAATATCATTAAAAAAGGAGACTGACCAGATGACAGGAAAGAAAGCGTTTCAGGTATTTCATACTGATACGGATCCTATCCTGGATCTGAATCAGTTTGCCGGAGAGGATTTTTCCGGTGCGGGAGAGGATGAAAAGGCGTCGATGGTACAGATGCACAAGAGTGTATCTTACTGGCAGGACGCGTGGAGACGGTTCCGGTCCAATCCCGTCTCGGTAGGGGCACTGATCGTATTTATCGTGATCCTGCTGTTCTCCTTCGTGGGACCGTATTTTATCGACTACAGTTACGAGGAGCAGTACAGAAGCTCCCAGAAGCTCGGCCCGATGGAGTATTCTCCGATCGAGCAGTCGGTCAGGACACTGTTGGAAAAAGAGGCGGACGCGGTCTATGCCACCTCTCTTAATGCCGGTTCCCTGTCCGCGGTGAGGAAAGGCGACTGGTACATCGAGTGGAAGGGCAAAACGTATGCTTTTCATGTAGATAAGACGATCGAAAAAGCGACTCTTGTCCTGGATGAGGACGCGCCGCAGCCGCTGTGGTACGGAAAAGACAAGGACTGGGACGAGGAGAGTGCCTCCTTTAAAGAGACCACTGTGATCGAAACCACGGACACGCCCGCTGAAGGAGCCCAGAAGATCAATCTGGCCACAAGGGTGTTTCCGCATGTGTTCGGTACGGACTCTCAGGGAAGAGACCTGCTTGCCAGATGCATGTACGGGGCCAGGGTGTCCATCATCATCGGTGTGGTGGCAGCGCTGATCGTACTGATCATCGGCGCCCTCTACGGAGCGATCTCCGGTTTTGCGGGCGGAAAGGTCGATTTCGTGATGATGAGAATCGTCGACCTGATCTATTCAATTCCCGATGTACTGATCGTGCTGCTGCTGCAGGTCGTGCTCAAAGCACCTCTGCAGGCCTGGTTTGACGCGGGAAAATCTCCGATCGCCAGGGCTCTGAGTACACTGGGCGTCGGTATCGTCAGCATTTTCATCACCTTTGCGCTGCTTTACTGGGTCGGCATGGCCAGGATCATCCGCGGTCAGGTGCTCCAGCTCAAAGCGCAGGAGTTCGTCATGGCGGCGGGCGTGCTGGGGGCTTCCCCCGGAAGGATCATCCGCCGGCATCTTCTGCCCAACTGTGTGGGACAGCTGATCATTCAGACATGCCTGCAGATACCTTCAGCCATCTTTCTGGAGTCTTTCCTGTCCTATCTGGGACTGGGCGTTTCCGCACCCATGGCTTCACTCGGTTCCCTGTGCTCGGACGCGAAAGAGACATTCCTGCTGTTCCCGTACAGGCTGTTGTTCCCGGCTATCCTTTTAAGCCTGATCGTTTTGTCGCTCAACCTGGTCGGTGACGGCCTGCGCGACGCATTGGATCCGCGGCTGAAGAGTTAAGGAGGGGAGCATGATGAATAAAGAAACCATGAATCAGACGGAAGAAAAGACGACGCTCTCCGCCAGGGAACGCGCCGCACAGATCAGAAATAATAAAGTACTTTTGGATGTAGAGGACCTGAAGGTCACCTTCTTTACCCATGCCGGACAGGTCAAGGCAGTGGACGGAATATCTTACCGTATCCATGAACATGAAGTAATGGGAATCGTGGGTGAGTCCGGATCGGGGAAGAGCGTGGAGGCTTACTCGATCATGGGGCTGCTCCAGAAGCCCGGCAGGATCGTCGGCGGGAAGGTCACCTTCGACGGAGAGGACCTGCTCGCATACACGGACAGCCAGAAACGTGAGTTCAGGGGAAATAAGGCGAGCATGATCTTCCAGAACCCCATGACATGCCTTAATCCCGTCTATACGATCGGGGACCAGCTCATAGAAGCCCTGCGCTGCCATAATAAAGACATTTCCAAGGCGGAAGCGAGAGCGAAGGCGATCGAAATGCTGGAACTGGTGGGCATTAATAATGCGGATAAACGAATGGACCAGTATCCCCATGAGCACTCGGGAGGCATGCGTCAGCGTGCCATGATCGCCATGGCATTGATCTGTTCGCCCAAGCTGCTGATCGCCGATGAGCCGACGACGGCGCTGGATGTGACCATCCAGGCACAGATACTGGAACTGATGAAAGACCTGCAGCGCAAGACAGGCATGGCGATCATCTTTATTACGCATAACCTGGGTGTAGTGGCGGAGATCTGTGATTTTGTCACGGTCATGTACGCCGGTCACGTGATGGAGCAGGGATCGGTGGATGACATCTTCTACGACCCGGCTCATCCCTATACCAAAGGTCTGCTTAGATCCATGCCGAACCTGGACGATGAGAAAGGCAAACGACTGATCCCCATCGAGGGAACTCCTGTAGACCTTCTTAACCCGCCCAAGGGGTGTGCGTTCGGGCCGCGCTGTGAGCACTGCATGAAGGTGTGCCTGACGAAGCAGCCGCCTGCCGTGACGGTGGGAGAGAACCATATTTCGGCCTGCTGGATGCATATCAAGGAAATGAGAGAACACTTATCAGACAGCAAAGAAGCTGCCGGGGAGGTGGAAGAATGAGCGGGGAAAGGAAAAAACTGGTCGAGGCCGTCAAACTGCGAAAATACTTTCCGGTCAGTACCGGTTTCATGAAAAAAGGGCAGATACAGGCTGTCCAGGATGTTTCCCTGCACATCTTTGAGGGGGAGACCCTGGGTCTGGTCGGTGAATCCGGCTGCGGAAAGACAACATTCGGCCGAACGCTGATCCAGATGTACTCGCCCACCTCGGGAAAGATCATCTATGACGGGCACACGGTCTACGACAGCGAAAACCATATTCGTGAGAACATGCTTCCCTACCGCCGGAAGATGCAGCTGATCTTTCAGGACCCGTCTGCCTCTCTTGATCCGCGTATGACGGTTGGTGAGATCGTCGGGGAAGCGCTCGACATCCATAAACTGTATCCGAACAAAAAAGACAGGGCGGACAGGATCAGTGAACTGCTCACCAAGGTGGGACTTAATTCCGAACATGCCAACCGGTTCCCGCACGAGTTTTCAGGCGGGCAGCAGCAGAGAATCGGAATCGCCAGGGCACTGGCCGTGGAGCCCCAGTTCATCGTCTGCGATGAACCGATCTCCGCGCTGGATGTTTCGATCCAGTCCCAGGTGGTCAATATGCTGGAAGACCTCCAGTCCCAGATCGGACTGACCTACCTGTTCATTGCCCATGACCTGTCCGTGGTGCGGCATATATCGAACCGGATCGGCGTCATGTACCTGGGATGCCTCGTTGAACTTGCCGAGAGCTATGAGCTTTGTGCGAGACCGATTCATCCCTACTCACAGACACTGCTCTCGGCAGTTCCGCTGACAGATCCGGAAAAGAACCGGAACAGGTCCAGGATTCTGCTGCAGGGAGATATACCAAGCCCCCTGAATCCGCCTTCGGGCTGCCGGTTCCATACCAGGTGTCCTTATGCGTCCGAAAAGTGCGCCCTCCAGATTCCGGAGCTGAAGGAATACTCACCCGGCCACTACGCGGCCTGCCACATGCTTGACGAAAAATAAGACAGATAAGCACCGGCAAAAAACGAGCCGGGTCTTGCCTGTTTGGCCCAAAACCTTTATACTGTTCTTTGTGGGTCACGTAAATTGCGTGACGGATCAACTGGTATTCGTACCTGACAATAAAAGGAGGAAACTACTCATGAAAAAGGCTTTAGCTATCGTTTTTGCTGCTTCCCTTACCGCAGCAGCATTCAGCCCGGCTTTTGCTGAAGAGGCAGATGAAGTCGTCATCAACGCCTGTATCGCATCCGAGCCGGAGACCATTGACCCCAATATGGAGTCTTCCGTAGACGGTGCCACCTATGCAACGCACATGTTTGAAGGTCTTGTAAAGTACGTTCCCACCGATGCTCCTGCTGCCAGCGATGACACGGAATATGTCGACCTGCTGACCAATGAGCTCGGACAGGCTGAGAGCTATGAAGTATCCGAAGACGGACTTACCTATACCTTCACTCTTCGTGATGACATCTTCTGGAGCGACGGCGAGCCCGTGACCGCTGCGGATTTCGAGTATTCCTGGAAGAGAATCGTAAATCCGGAGACAGCCGCTGACTATGGCTACATGCTTGACGGCATCGTTGAGAATGCAGCTGCTATTCAGGCAGGCGAAGCTGATGCTGACACACTCGGCATTAAAGCAATCGATGACAAGACACTTGAGATCAAACTGGAAGCTGACTGCCCGTACTTCATGGGTATCTGCTCCTTCGCAGCTCTGATGCCCCTGCGTCAGGATGTGATCGAGGAGTTCGGCGCTGAGTGGACCAATCCGGAAAACATCGTTGTCAACGGACCGTATATCCTGACTGACTGGGTCCATGACAGCTACCTTGAGATGGCTGTAAACGAAAAGTATTACAATCTCGATGCGGTAGGCCCCGACAAGATCAGATGGTACCTGAGCGACAGCCAGACACAGCAGCTTTCCTCCTATCAGAGCGGCGAGTATGATTTCTTTGATACTCTTCCGGCTGATCAGATCGAATCTCTGATCGAATCCGGTGATGCTCATACAGCTGACCAGATCGGTACCTATTATCTGTATCTGAGCTGCGACAATATCCCGGATTGGAGAGTCCGTGCAGCCATCACTCTGTGCATCGACCGCGACAATATCGTTGAGAACGTTTCCCAGGGCGGACAGACACCCGCTACCAGCATCGTGGCAGCCGGTATCACCACCAACGAAGGCGAGAACTGGACTGACGTATATCCCGAGAGAATGTATACCGCTCTTTCCGAGATGTATCCGGATTATGACCTGAGCGTTTATTCAGACCGCTGCGACCTGGCCGTTCAGCTGCTTGAGGAAGCAGTCGCCGACGGTTATGACACTTCCGCAACGATCGATTATGAGTACAACACAAGTGATACCCATAAGGCTATCGCTGAGGCTGTCCAGGCGGACGTCTCCAGCGTACTCGGCCTTGACATCGCTCTGAACAACTCCGAGTGGCAGACCTACACCAACAACCTCAGCCTCGGTGAGTTCGGCATGGCCAGACTCGGCTGGATCGCCGACTATGATGACGCCAGCACCTACATCGAGCTGTTCACCAACGGCAACAGCTACAACTACGGCAACTGGGTCAACGATGAGTACACCGATCTGGTAATGCAGGCAAAGGCACTTCCGGGCAGCGCAGAGCGTGATGAGCTCCTGGATCAGGCCGAGCAGATGCTCTTTGGTGAAGGCGGCTTCACGGTATGCCCGATTTACTGGTATACACAGCAGTACTGCATCAAGCAGGATATCAGACATGCAGCCTGGACTCCGCTTGGCTACTTCGTACTGACCTATGCGGAGAGAACTGCTGAATGATCTTCTGAGCTGAAGACTTCACAATTACAGAATGTTCTGGTAAAATCAAGGCTGTCGCGGCAGATGCTTTTGTATCTGCTGCGGCAGCTTTCTCATTTACGCAGGTTACATCTTTACAGATACTGATCTTTGGTACGATAGCAGGAATTATGAAAAGAACATATATTATGGCGGGAGTCCTGATCGCGTTTGCGGCTGCCCTGATGGGGGGACTGTGGTTTTATGCGGACAGGACGCTCAAGGCCGTCTCTTTTCCCGGCAGCAGCATGGAAGAATATGACAGGCATTATATGCTCGTCAGCGCAGACCGGTCACAACAGTGGCAGACCATATATTCAAGCGCGAGGGAAGAAGCTGCCCGGCAGAAAGTATACCTGGAATGGGTCGGGGCGGATCTTCCGGAAGGATATTCGGCATCGGAGTGCATGGAGATCGCGGCAGCGGCTAAACCGGACGGGATCATTCTTCACCCGGACCGTGATGCCCAGATGACCGGACTGATCGACAAGGCGTATGACGAAGGAATCCCGGTCATTACGGTCCTCAATGACGACAGCGCGAGCCGCCGGGTCAGTTTCATCGGTGTCAACAGCTACCAGGTGGGAGAGATCTACGGCAAGCGGGTGCTGGACGTGCTTGACGGCGCCTCCGGCAATGTGCTTGTCCTGCGAAGCGGCTCCTACGAGGATAACGGAGGCAGCCTGACCTACTCTCAGCTGCTTAAAACTGTCGAGACAGGGACCGGACCTGACCAGAAAGTCAGCATCGATCATATAGAGATGAACGCCGCTAACAGCTTTGAAGCGGAAGAAGGGATAAGAGATATTTTTCTTGCCCGGGATCGGATACCGGATGTGATCGTATGCCTGGATCTGACTTCGACCGAATGTGCAAGCCAGGCGCTCGTAGATTTCAACGAGGTAGGAGAGGTCACCGTGATCGGATATTATGCCTCGGAGAAAGTACTTAATGCCATCGAGAAAGGTGTTGTAGATTCGACCCTGAAGGTGGATGCGGAAGAGATCGGAAGACTGTGCGTGAGTACGCTGGATGAATACTGTTCCCTCGGAAACGTGAGCAATTATTTCACGATCGGGATCGAAATGATCAGCCGGTAAGAGGGATGTTTTCGGGAAAGAAGAAGAAAGATGACGAAACGACTGGGAAGAAATTCCATACAGATAAGACTGGTAGGCCTGATCGGGCTGATGCTGGCTGTGATGATGTCGGTCAATCTGGTCATCTACTCCCGAATCAACCGGATGGTCAGGCAGATCGACTCTGTTTTCGCCAGTAATGTGACCAATAAGGAACTGGCCGACCAGCTGGAGCTGGTGGAGGAAAGCGTCTATGAATACCTGAGCACCAAAAGCTCGGCTGCGCTGGAACGTTATTACCGATATACGCAGAATTACAGAGATATGATCATTCTGCTGAACAACCGGAACATCGACAGCGATATCAGAATGCTGGAGAAAAACATCCGTTCCATGTCTGAGACCTACCTGCAGGTGGCTGACAAGACGGTCCAGGCGAAGCGCGGACGAAACGTTGAGCGGTATAAGTCCATGTATGAACAGGAGAACGCCCTGTTCAGGTATATCAACAGCTATATCGGGGAACTCAATAACCGGCAGTTTGCCATGAACTCGGAGCATTACCAGTACCTTTTGAGGGCGATGGGCAGGATGGAAGCCCTCTCTTTTGCGGTCATGCTTCTGGTGTTTGCTCTGTGCATCGCCGTCGTCCTGATGACGGTGAGATATCTGTTCAGGCCGCTCAGCGCTCTGTCCGAAGCGGCAGTCAGGGTGGCGGAAGGCCATTTTGATGTGGAACTTCCTCAGGTGATCAACGAGGATGAGGTCGGTGTCGTCACCAGGACCTTCGGTCAGATGCTTTCCAGCATCCGCGCTTACATAGGCGCCATCCGGGACGGCATGGAGACGGAAGCGCGCTTAAAACAGCGCGAACTTTCCATGGAAGCCAGCCTCAAGGAAGCCCAGCTGCAGTTCCTCCAGGCCCAGATCAATCCGCACTTTCTTTTCAATTCCCTGAATGCCGGAGCTCAGCTGGCCATGATGGAAGAGGCGGACCAGACGGGGGTATTCCTTGAAAGGATGGCCGACTTCTTCCGCTACAATGTAAAACACTCGAACGGTAAATCGACCCTGGCTGAGGAGATCGAGTCGGTCGACAACTATATCTACATTCTGAATGTCCGGTTTGCCGGAGATATTACCTATGAGAAAGAGATCCTTACTGACCGCGGTGATTTTGTAATGCCGGGCATGATGCTGCAGCCCCTGGTGGAGAACGCGGTCACCCACGGGATACGGGATATGCTGCCGGGCAGCCTGATCCGGCTCGTTGCGGAGGAGACCGAGAACGGTATAAGCATTATGGTCTCGGACAACGGCGCGGGGATGACCAGGGACCGGATCACGGCCATTATGGAAGGCAGGGGCGGTCATTCGGGGGAGGCCCATCCTTCCGGCTCTACCGGAATAGGTCTGGCCAATGTGATCAACCGACTGCAGCTTTACTATGACAGGAACGACCTGCTGTCGATCCACAGCGACGGCCGAGGAATGGGGACGGAGATAACCATATTGCTGCCCGAACAGGGCCAGGAGGAGAAGCGTGTACAGGATACTGATCGCGGATGATGAGGGACTCATGGTTGAATCCCTGAAAAACATGGCATTGAAAGCTTTTCCGGACCAGCTGGAGGTCGAGACCGCCCGCTCCGGCAGAGCAGCGATCGAGCTGGCGGAATATTTTCATCCGGATATCATCTATATGGATATCCAGATGCCGGGCATCAACGGGATCGAAGCACTTCGTGAGATCAGGCGTTTCAACCAGACCGCGCAGTGCTATGTGATCTCTGCGTACGATAAATTTGATTATGCCCAGGAAGCGATCTCGCTGGGAGTCGAAAAATACCTGACAAAACCGGTGAACCGGAGCACATTCCTCTCTGTCACCGAGGAGGCGATGCACCGCGTCGACTCGATGAGGCAGCGGCGTTCGGACCAGCTGAAAGTACAGGAAAAACTGGAGACGATCATTCCCGTCGTGGAAAACGGGCTGGTCGGCATGGTCATGATGCCGGGTGAGATGCAGGATTTCCAGTATTATAAGGAACTGCTTGATATCACCGAAGAAAACGGGTTTGTGACCGTCTACTGGTTCGGTTCGGAGATCCGGGACGGAAAACTGTACAGCCCGGTCGGGATCGGGATCCAGAACCAGGAATTCCAGAATCAGTTCAGGGCTATCGTCAAATCCTTCCGGAAGTGTATGATCGGGAGTGCTCTTTCCGACCGGATCGTCGTGATCACACCCTGCGAACAGGAAAAATTAGAGTATGAGGAGCGTATCCGTGTCATTGAGGAGACCAGGCGCATCGCCAGCAGGCTTGAGGAGAAGCTCGGACTTAAGTTCCGGGCCGGTATCGGGCGGGTGCACAAGATAGATGACCAGCGCCTTTCTTACCAGGAAGCGCTGCAGGCTCTGCAGGAAAGTGATTCCAGGGTCATCCATACGAACGACCTTGTCACGAAGGGTTTCTTCGAGGGAGATTTTCCGGAGGAGACCGAGAGGCAGATCTTCGCCTGCATCCACCGGGGAGACGTAAACGGCATGAGGATCCAGGCGGACCTGTTTTTCGACTGGATGGTGAGGCGTTATCCGGACAGCCGCGACAATATCCGCCTGAAGGTGCTCGAATATGTGATCGCCGCCGAGAAGGAAGCCTTCCGGGCCGGAACCATGAACTACGGTTTCGAACTGCGCAGCAGTTACCTGACAGAGGTCTGCGCGTTTGAAGGATATGAGCTGCTGCGCAGCTGGATGATGGAGAAACTGACGGCTGTCTGCCTGTCGATCCGCAACAAGCGCGAAGAGCAGTCCGAGACGGTCGTCTCAAAAGCCAAGGCTTATATTAAAGAAAACTTCAGCAGAGACATCTCGCTTGATGACGTATCGAGAGAGGTCAATGTCAGCCCGTATTATTTCAGCAAGCTGTTTAAAGAGGAGGAAGGCCAGAACTTCATCGAGTACCTGACAAAGATCCGGGTCGACCGCGCAAAGCAGCTCCTGTGTGAGGAGACGCTCAGCATAAAAGAGATCAGCATCATGGTAGGTTACGCTGATCCCAACTATTTCAGCCGGATATTCAGGAAGCAGATGGATATGAGCCCGAGGGAATACAGAGAGAGTATGACCGGAAGCGCCGAGAAGGCACGGGGGTGATCGATGATCGGAAAGGCAGTGTATAAGAAACGGTTCCGGAACCGTATCCTTCCGGTATGGCTCATACTGGCGGCGGTCATGATGCTGGGAGGCTGCGCTTCGAAACCGGAACCGGACAGTCCGAAAGCGGATGAGCTGGTCCGGGAAGAAAAAAAATACCAGATCGGCCTGAGCTTTGATTCGTTTGTGATCGAGCGCTGGACCAGAGACAGGGACGTTTTTGTCTCCACCGCCGAGAGCCTGGGGGCGGAAGTGAACATCCAGAACGCAAACGGCATCGTGGACGAGCAGATCTCTCAGATCCGGTATTTTATCAAAAAGAAGATGGACGTGATCGTTATCATCGCGATCGACGGCACAGCCCTCAAGCAGGTGATCGAGGAAGCAAAGGCAGCCGGGATAAAAGTCATCAGCTATGACAGGCTCATTCTGGATGCACAGACGGATCTGTACATTTCGTTTGACAACCGGCAGGTAGGATGGCTGATGGGGGAAGCTCTCAAAGAAGCCCTTCCAAACGGCGGTACGCTGTTTGCGATCTACGGATCGGCATCCGATCACAATGTTTCCCAGATCGAGGAAGGACTTGCGCAGTCGCTTGAGGGATCTGATCTTGAGATCGTTTACTCGGCTTACTGTACCAACTGGCTCGCTGAGCTTGCCTTCGACTATGTCAATGAGGGACTGGAGCAGTTTGGCAGCGTGGACGGGATCATGTGCGGCAATGACGATCTGGCCGGTCAGGCTATTCGTGCGCTGTCCGAACACCGTCTTGCCGGAAAGGCAGCTGTCGTAGCGCAGGATGCGGAGCTTTCGGCCTGCCAGCGTATTATGGAAGGCACGCAGGTGATGACGGTCTTCAAGAGTGTGGATGAGGAAGCGAAAGCAGCCGCTCAGCTGGCAGTCGCGCTGGCGTCGGGAACGGATATCACGGATCCCTCATCCCCGATCGTCGTGACGGATACCATCAATGACGGAAGCGGCGAGATTCCGGCCTACTGCATTGAACCGGTGGCGGTAACAGCTGAAAATATGGATAAGGAGATCATCGGCAGCGGGTTCCACCGCCGCGAAGATGTCTATCTGAACGTGGAAGACCCGGAGGAAGAGGAGACATGACGCAGACAGATACCAAAAACAAGATCCGCATGCTTAATGAGATCATTCACACGAGTGAGCATACGGTATTCCTCTCGGGACCCGGGATCTCGGCTCAGTGCGGCATCCCGGATTTCAGGTCCGGAAAAGGAATTGTCCTTCAGGATACAAAGAAAGCCCGGAAATATGATTCGGAATACCTGCTCAGCAAGGAATGCCTTCTTAAAGAACCGGAGTCTTTCTTTACTTATTACTGCCGCGATGTCGATGTGCGCGGCGCCGAGCCGGGGGAGACGCACAAAAAGCTGGCCGGGCTTGAGAGCGCAGGCCTGCTTGACGGCATTATTACACTCAATGTGGACGGGCTTCATCAGAAAGCGGGAAGCCGCAATGTAAAGGAGATCTGCGGAAATGCACTCGAATGCAGATGCGTTTCCTGCGGTGCTTCATATTCATCGGACCTGATCTATGCCCGCAAAGGACAGATTCCGCAGTGCCCGGTATGCCACCGGATGCTTCGCCCGATGATCACGCTGTACGGGGAAGTGATGCCGGAGGAGACCATGGCACAGGCTTTGAATATGATCGATGAAGCCGACTGCCTGATCGTGGGCGGGTGCAGGCTGCAGACCGGGCCTGCGCAGGTGCTCGCATCCCGCTTCAAGGGGAAAAACCTGGTGATCATCAATGCCCAGAAGACAAAGATGGACCAGAAAGCCGGGCTGCTGTTTCATGCCGGGGCAGACCGGATCATGCGGCAGGTTGAAGTATGACGGACCGGACAAGCTATGAGAGGAATGGAGAACATATATGAAAAAAGGGATCATCTTTGACCTGGACGGCACCTTGTGGGATGCCTGTGCGAAGATCGCCGAATCCTGGAACATTTGTGTGGAAGAGAAGATGCCCCGGCTGGACCTTGTGCTGACGGAGGAAGACTTAAGGGGAGCCTGCGGCCTGACCATGACGGCGATCGGCAACAAGCTTTTTCCGATGGTGGACGAACCGCAGCGCGGCCGCCTGACCGAGGCATGCTGTGATTTTGAGGTAGAGTATCTCAAAACGAGCGGAGGACAGGTATATGACGGACTGGAACAGACACTCAAAAAACTTAAGGACGAATACAGCCTTTATATCGTAAGCAACTGTCAGGACGGTTACATCGAATGTTTTCTTGAATGGAGCAGACTTGGGAGTTATTTTGACGACACGGAATGCTTTGGAAGGACCGGACAGGAAAAAGACAGGAATATCGTGCTTCTTAAGGAGCGAAACGGCCTTGACAAAGCCATTTATGTGGGGGATACCGCTACAGACAAAGCCAGTGCCGACCTGGCCGGTGTTCCGTTCGTTCACGCAGCCTACGGGTTTGGCAGCGTGGATACGGCGGATGCGGTGATCAGTGACATCTCGCAGCTGCCTGAGGCAGCCGCGAAACTGCTGTCGGACTAAAAAAGATCAGATCCGGCCCTGCCACCTTCCGGAGGCGCCGCACGGAAGAATAAGACCTGTCCGGGTGACGGGAAGACCAAGCTCCGAGGAGGTGACGCTGCCTCCCCGGTCTTTTAATGCCAGGGAGAGCATATAGGTCAGCACGGAGGGAGCCAGTCCCGTTGTGTAGGAGTTGACCAGGAAGAAGAGCGGATCGTCGCAAAGAAGCGAAGCGCACAGTTCGATAAACGGGAAAATGCAATCTTCGATCTTCCAGATCTCTCCTTTAGGTCCGCGGCCGTAGGAGGGGGGATCCATGATCACGGCATCATAGCGGTTTCCTCTTCGGATCTCACGCTCCGCGAATTTCCGGCAGTCATCGACCAGATACCGGATAGGCGCGTTTCCGAGTCCCGAGGCGGCAGCGTTCTCTTTGGCCCACCCGACCATGCCTTTGGAGGCGTCCACGTGGGTCACGGCTGCGCCGGCCGCTGCGGCTGACAGGGTAGCCCCGCCGGTGTAGGCAAAGAGGTTGAGCACTTTGACCGGTCTTGAAGGATCCTTGCGGATACGTTCCCGGATCAGTCCGCCAAACCAGTCCCAGTTGACCGCCTGTTCGGGGAACAGGCCGGTGTGTTTGAAACTGAACGGTTTCAGGTGGAAGGTAAGACTGTCATAGGAAATGGACCATTGATCGGGCAGGTCGAAGAATTCCCATTCCCCGCCTCCCTTTGCGCTGCGGTGATAATGCGCGTTCGGCCGGTTCCATCCGCGGCCCTGTTTTCCCGTATCCCAGATCACCTGGGGATCGGGCCGGATCAGAAGATAGCGGCCCCAGCGCTCGAGCTTTTCCCCGTTTTGGGTATCAAGCACTTCATAATCTTTCCATCTGTCGGCTGTCCACATGACTATGGCTCCTTTATTACTGGTTTCTACTTATTATATAGTAACTGAACTGTCCGCTTACCGGCTGCTCCGGAACCAGTAGGTATAGAAATCCTCAAAACCCAGGGACAGGTAAAGGCTTTTGGCATTGATATTCCCTTTGACGACCTGCAGATAGGAACGGTCTGCTCCCAGCGCCGCTCCTTGGGAGAGAATGGCGCTGCACACGGACCTGGCATAATGTCTTCTCCGGCAGGAGGCCGATACGTAAATGGCATAGAGGCCGACATACTGCCGGTCGCAGATCCCCAGCCCCGAAGCCACCATCCGGCCGTCGATCTCGACGCTTGCGACGATCGTGCGTTTGGGGATGGCCCTGAACATTGACGGTACGGTGGACAGAAGAATCTCTTCACAGGTTCCGTTCAGGTGGAACACGCCTCTGATCCAGTCATCCGTGATAAAGGACTGGAGGCGGACGTCGACGCCGTCCGGGTAATGAATGCACGAGGGCAGTCCCATCCGGTTCTCAAACTCGTATTCCACCTCGAGCGGTTTTAAAAGCTGTGCCTTATTAAGATCCAGCGTCATCACCTGGGTAACATGGCGGATCTCGTAGCCGCGGGAGCCCAGAAAGCTGTCAAAGGACGGATCGATCAGCGGGCTGATCTTGAAATGACAGGGGGTGCCCAGGTCCGCATACACCTTTTCGCAGTACTCTACTTTCTCCGGGATGGGGATGGAAGAGCGGCCTACCTGCTCCACCGCGTTCGTACGGTATGTGTAATTGTGAGAGAAGCGAATCAGCCAGCCGTCGTAAAGCTCTACCTTGGCAGAGGGCCACGCGTTCAGGGAGATCTCTTCCATATAACGGATATCGCGTTCATCCGGAATACCTGATCCGGATGAGGAATTTCGGACTGTTTTCATAGAATGATCCTTTCGATGTCTGGTAACACCGTCTTC
Source organism: Porcincola sp. (assembly GCA_045118075.1). Lineage (GTDB taxonomy): Bacteria > Bacillota > Clostridia > Lachnospirales > Lachnospiraceae > Merdiplasma. The sequence continues at coordinate 25,793 of JBGUOI010000168.1, forward strand.
GGACGACTTCATCATTATATGCAATCCAAAGGTAAAAACCTACGGCATAAAAGATTGTACTAAATAAAATACAATTTTATAAAAATAATTTTCTTTCTCCGGTTGCAAATGAAACCGTTATCGGCTATACTTGCTGATGTTGTGACCTTGATAGCGTAGAAGCGTGAGGTTGCTGCGGGGTTCCGCAGGTTTTCCGTGGAGCGAATGTCAAGTTGTAAAAACTGGCGACAAGTCACTGTACAGAACCAATGTCCATTATGCCGCAGATGCGGCGCAGCAATGGAAACGCCGTGTGAGAGAATGAGGAAACACACGGAAGCGTGTACAGTCACCGCTTGTCGTACTGAGAAAAGTGCGAATAGGAGGCGACTTTTTTTATGGCAAACAATATCATGCGTATCAAACTGAAAGCTTATGATCACGAGCTCGTGGATGCATTCGCGAAGAAGATCATCGACACTGTAAAGAAGACGGGCGCCCAGGTTTCCGGCCCTGTTCCCCTTCCCACAAAAAAGGAAGTTGTGACGATCCTTCGTGCCGTTCACAAGTATAAAGACTCCAGAGAACAGTTTGAGCAGAGAACACACAAGAGACTGATCGATATCCTCTCTCCGTCACAGAAGACGGTGGATGCCCTGGCCAACATGGAAATGCCGGCCGGTGTCGACTGTGATATCGTAATGAAATAATCAGGTCTGCAGCACAGCGGGATCTTCCCTGTGACTAGGATGATCGCCACGGCGATCCGCTGTAGCACAACAGGAGGTAAAAGAAAGAATGAAGAAAGCGATCTTAGCAACAAAAGTCGGCATGACACAGATCTTCTCAGAGGACGGCGTGCTGACACCCGTAACAGTCCTTCAGGCTGGTCCCTGCACGGTGACCCAGGTCAAGACAAAGGAAAATGACGGCTACAGTGCCGTTCAGGTAGGTTTCGTCGATAAGAGAGAAAAGCTGGTGGCAAAGCCCCAGAAGGGTGCTTTTGACAAAGCCGGCGTCTCCTACAAGAGATATGTAAGAGAGTTCCGTTTTGAGGATGCCGAAGAATACGAAGTAAAACAGGAGATCAAAGCTGACATCTTCGCAGAAGGTGACCGCGTGGACGCAACGGCAGTCTCCAAAGGTAAAGGATATCAGGGTGCCATCAAGAGACACGGTCAGTCCAGAGGACCGATGGCCCATGGTTCCAAATACCATCGTCACGCCGGTTCCAACGGTTCCGCATCGGATCCTTCCCGTGTATTCCCCGGAAAGAAGATGCCCGGACATATGGGACACAGGCAGGTGACCGTTCAGAACCTTGATGTTGTCAGAGTTGACGCTGAAAACAACCTGATCCTCGTCAAGGGTGCTGTGCCCGGACCCAAGAAAGCGCTTGTGACTCTCAAAGAGACCACGAAGGCGACTAAGTAAGGAACGAAGCACAGGAAAGGAGGAACTTACAGATGGCAAACGTATCTGTTTACAATATGGAAGGCAATACCGTCGGAACGATCGAACTGAGCGATTCCGTATTCGGTGTTGAAGTCAATGATCATCTGGTTCATCTGGCAGTTGTGCAGCAGCTTGCAAACAACCGTCAGGGAACTCAGAAAGCAAAGACCCGCGCTGAAGTATCCGGCGGCGGAAGGAAACCCTGGAGACAGAAAGGTACCGGTCATGCCAGACAGGGATCGACCAGAGCACCCCAGTGGACAGGCGGCGGCGTTGTGTTCGCACCGGTTCCCAGGAGCTATTCCTTCAAGATGAACAAGAAGGAAAAGAGACTTGCCCTTAAATCCGCTCTGACGAGCAGAGTCCTCGAGGACAAGCTGATCGTTCTTGACGAGCTTAAATTCGACTCCGTCAAGACAAAAAATATGAAGAAGGTGCTTGACAACCTGAAAGTGAACAAGGCTCTCGTCGTGATTAATGAGAATGACAAGAATGTAGTCCTTGCCGCCAGGAACATGGCTGATGTCAAGACGGCCCTCACAGGCACCATCAACGTATTTGATATCCTCAAATACAACACCCTGATCGTGACGAAAGACGCGGTCGCAGCGATGGAGGAGGTATACGCATAATGGCAGATCTGAAATACTACGATGTGATCCTCAAACCGGTGATCACTGAAAAAAGCATGAACGTCATGGCTGACAAGAAGTATACTTTCCTTGTGCATACTGAAGCCAACAAGGCTCAGATCAAGGATGCCGTCGAGAAAATGTTCGAAGGCACAAAGGTCAAAAGCGTCAACACCATGAACATCGGCGGAAAGAGAAAACGCCGCGGTATGGTCTTCGGAAAAACTTCGAAGACAAAGAAAGCGATCGTGACGCTGACCGAGGACAGCAAAGATATCGAAATCTTCAGCGGTCTGTGATGAAAAGCGGCTAAGCCGCAGGATTAAGCGTTTACAACTAAGCGCGATAATGATTAGTTGAAAGGAGATCAAATCAGTCATGGGAATTAAAAAATACAATCCGTATACTCCCTCAAGAAGACAGATGACCGGATCTGATTTCTCCGAGATCACGAAGACAGTGCCCGAGAAGTCACTGTGTGTGTCTCTGAAGAAGAATGCCGGAAGAAACAACCAGGGTAAGATCACCGTCAGACATCAGGGCGGTGGCTCCAGAAGGAAATACAGACTCGTGGATTTCAAGAGAAACAAGGACGGTATCCCGGCAAAGGTTACCGCGATCGAGTATGATCCGAACAGATCCGCCAATATCGCTCTGATCTGCTACGCGGACGGTTTAAAATCCTACATCCTCGCTCCGGAAGGACTGAAGGTCGGTATGGAGATCATGAACGGTCCGGACGCGGAAGTGAGAGTCGGCAACTGCCTTCCTCTTTCCAGGATCCCGGTTGGTACCATGGTGCACAACATTGAGCTTTACCTCGGCCACGGCGGCCAGATGGTCCGTTCCGCAGGTACAGGCGCACAGCTGATGGCTAAGGAGGATAAGTACGTGACACTGCGTCTTCCCTCCGGCGAGATGAGAATGGTTCCGCAGGACTGCCGCGCTACGATCGGCATCGTCGGCAACGGCGACCACAACCTGATCAACATCGGCAAAGCAGGCAGAAAACGTCATATGGGCATTCGTCCCACTGTCAGAGGTTCTGTTATGAACCCGAATGACCATCCGCACGGCGGCGGCGAAGGCAAGACCGGTATCGGTCGTCCCGGCCCCTCCACTCCGTGGGGCAAGCCTGCACTCGGCCTGAAGACAAGGAAGAAACACAAAGCGTCCAACAAGATGATCGTCAGAAGACGCGACGGTAGGGCCATCAACTAATTCATCGATCGTATAGGAGGTAGATCAATGTCTCGTTCACTGAAAAAGGGACCTTTTGCAGATGAGAGCCTGCTTAAGAAAGTCGATGCCATGAACGCATCCGGCGAAAAGCAGGTCATCAGGACCTGGTCACGCCGTTCCACCATCTTTCCTCAGATGGTCGGCCACACCATCGCTGTTCATGACGGCAGAAGACATGTGCCGGTATATGTGACTGAGGATATGGTAGGTCATAAGCTCGGCGAGTTTGTCTCGACCAGAACATACAGGGGTCACGGAAAGGACGACAAGAAGTCGGGCGTCCGCTGACCATGGAGCCGGATCTGTTCCGGCGTCCCGGGGAGCAGGGCAGCTGCTTTCCGGCTCCTTTAGGAGCAACCGACAAAGCTGCCGCGTAATAAGTTCGCCCGGGGAGGGCGCTGCGGGACCGTATGGTCCTGAGTACGAAAGGAGGCTACATCTATGGCTAAAGGACATAGATCGCAGATAAAGAGAGAGAGAAATGCGCAGAAGGACAACAGACCTTCCGCAAAGCTGTCCTACGCTAGAGTGTCTGTTCGCAAGGCATGCTACGTACTGGACTCCATCAGAGGCAAGAGCGCCAATGAGGCACTCGCCATTGTTACTTACAATCCCAGATACGCTTCCGAACTGATCGCCAAGCTTCTGAAGTCAGCGATCGCGAACGCTGAAAACAACAACGGAATGAATCGCGACAACCTGTTTGTGGAAGAGTGCTACGCAAATAAGGGACCGACGATGAAGAGGATCAGACCGAGGGCACAGGGCAGGGCTTACAGGATCGAAAAGAGAATGAGCCACATCACCATCGTGCTGAATGAGAGATAAGGAGGATAATCATGGGACAGAAAGTAAATCCGCATGGTTTAAGAGTCGGCGTTATCAAAGGCTGGGATTCCAGATGGTTCACCGAGACTGATTTTGCCGAGAACCTGGCAGAAGACCATAAGATCAGAAAATTTCTCAAGAAGAAACTGTACAGCGCAGGCATCGGCCGCATCCAGATCGAGCGTACCAAAGACCGCGTGAAGGTGATCATCCACACCGCTAAGCCCGGTATGATCATCGGCCGCAAGGGTGCTGAGATCGAGAAGCTTAAAGGTGAGATCCAGAAGCTGACTTCCAAGAAAGTGGTCGTTGACGTTATGGAGATCAAGAGACCGGATTGTGATGCTCAGCTGGTGGCAGAGTCCATCGCCCAGCAGCTTGAGAACCGTGTTTCTTTCCGCCGCGCTATGAAGTCCACCATGGGCCGCACCATGAAGTCCGGCGCCAAGGGCATTAAGACCAGCGTTGCCGGCCGTCTTTCCGGTGCTGATATTGCCCGTAAGGAATTCTACAGCGAGGGAACCATTCCGCTGCAGACATTAAGAGCTGACATCGACTACGGTTTTGCGGAAGCTGATACCACATACGGTAAACTCGGTGTCAAGGTTTGGATTTACAAAGGCGAAGTACTTCCGTCTAAAAAAGAAGGGAGCGATAAATAATGTTAATGCCGAAGAGAGTTAAACGTCGTAAGCAGTTCCGCGGCAGCATGGCCGGAAAAGCCCTGCGCGGAAACACCATCTCCTACGGTGA
>JBGUOI010000169.1:0-19910 GCA_045118075.1 Porcincola sp.
TCAATGCGTCCGCTTTTTCTGCTCAACTGGATTTGCAAAAAGGAAAAACAAACGGACGCAAAACAGGAAAGAAGCCGATGTGTCTGCTTTTTGCATAAACCGGGTATGAAAATAAGTTTGAGACTAATGGTGTGCCTCTTATTTATGACATAAGACCGTCCCCTGTCACGCCGTCATCTTGTTTGAAATATCAGGCACTTTATGATATTGTATATTCATCAATGGAAAACAAATGATCCGGGGAAGGATCCTGATTTAAAATCATGAAGGAGGTGGCGCTATGCCTGCCAGGAAAGCTGAGACAGCGAAAGAGACTAAAAAGAAAACCCCCGCAAAGAAGATTGCTGCCGCAAAGCCGGAAGCTGTGAAGGCTGAGGAGAGCAAGGCCGAGGCTGTTAAGGCTGAAGAGCCGAAGACAGAGGCGGTGACGACCGCGGCCGCGGAGGCAGAGGCGCCGAAGGCGGAGGAAAAGAAACCGGCGGCTAAGAAGACGGCAGCTAAAAAGACAACTGCAAAGAAACCGGCAGAAAAGAAGACTGCGGCTAAAAAACCTGCAGCTAAGAAGAGTGCGGTAAAGAAGGAAGAGCCGGCAGCAGAACCTGTTAAGGAAGAAGCAGCAGCTGAAGCTCCCGCTCCTCAGGAACCGGAGATGCCCACTCCCAGACGCAGTGTGGCGTTCATCGGCTCGGAGTGCTATCCGTTCGTAAAGACCGGCGGACTGGGCGACGTGATGTATGCACTGCCGAAGGCATTGATTGCGCAGAACTGTGATGTGAAGGTGATCCTGCCCAGGTATAAATGCATTCCGCAGAAGTACCAGGAGAAGATGATCTACCGCGGTGCTTTCCAGATGAATCTGTGTGAAGACGGTCGTGCTTTCTATGTCGGAATCATGGAATATGTCTGGGACGGCGTCGTCTATGATTTCATCGACAACGAAGATTTCTTCGGATACGGCAATCCCTACACAAACCTGATCGATGATATACCCAGGTTCTGCTATTTCGGGAAAGCGGCGCTTGCGGCACTCAACTACATGGACTGGATCCCGGATGTGATTCACTGCCACGACTGGCAGGCGGGCCTGGTGCCGGTGTACCTCAGGACGATGTTCGCGAACACACCGGTCGGACGTTCGCAGGTGATGATCACGATCCACAACCTGCGCTTCCAGGGCATCTACAATATCCCGACCATCCGCTACTGGTCCGGACTGCCCGATTACGTATTCAACAAGGATGCACTCAAGCAGGGGTATGAGGACGCCAATATGTTTAAGGGCGGCCTGACTTATTCGAATATGATCACGACGGTCAGCGGCACGTATGCGGGAGAGATACAGACACCGTTCTACGGAGAGGGGCTGGATGCCCACCTGCGGTATCATTCCGGCAAGCTGCGCGGCATCGTGAACGGCATCGATGTTGAAATGTGGAATCCGAAGACGGATGAACTTCTTGTCGAGAACTATGACAGGGCGGATGCCGTCGAGAAGAAGAAACTCAACAAGCTAGCGCTTCAGGAGGAACTGGGACTGGAGAAGGATGCGGACAAGTTCGTGGTGGGCCTGATCTCCAGGCTGACCAACCAGAAGGGACTTGATTTGGTCAATTCCATCCTGCCGCTGATGATGGACGGCAACACCCAGGTGGTGGTGCTGGGCACCGGCGATCCATACTATGAGGATTCTTTCCGCTATTACGAGGGAGCGTACAAAGGAAGCGTCTGCTCCAACATCATGTACGATGAGGGCAGGGCTCACAAGATCTACGCAGGGTGCGACGCACTGCTGGTTCCGTCACAGTTTGAACCGTGCGGCCTGACCCAGCTGATCGCGATGCGCTACGGCACCGTGCCGATCGTACGCGAGACGGGCGGCCTGAAGGATACGGTGCAGCCGTACAACCAATATACGAACGAGGGCAACGGATTTACGTTCGACCGGTATGAAGACGGCCTGCTGCTGGATGCCGTCAACCGGGCAAAGACACTGTACTTCACCAACCGCTGGTGCTGGGATGAGATGGTGGTCCGCGACATGGACAAGGATGTATCCTGGGAGAATTCAGCGAAACAGTACCGCTCGCTCTACATGGAACTGACACAGTAAAAAAGAGATTTTCCGAAACAAGAGCAGAGCGCAGCCGTCAGGATGGCTGCGCTCTGTGATTTTTAAAGGCAAAGGAGACAGCGAATGTCCTATCTGTATGAGACCCATATGCATACCTGCCAGGCAAGCCGCTGCGGTGTTTCCACCGGGGCGGAGCAGGCCAGGTTCTATAAGGACGCCGGATATAAGGGAATCATTATGACGGATCACTTTACCGGAGGAAATACCGCCGTCCCGCGCGATCTGCCCTGGAGAGAGCGGATCGAGTGGTTCTGCTCCGGCTATGAGGATGCTCTCATTACCGGACAGAAGATCGGGCTTGATGTGTTCTTTGCCTGGGAGCAGAATTACGAGGGAGACGAGTATCTTGTTTACGGACCGGATAAGGCGTGGCTCCTGGCTAACCCGGATATCGAGTTCTGGTCCAGGGCCAGGCAGCTTAAGGAGGTCCACCGCGCCGGCGGCGCCGTCATCCAGGCTCATCCGTTCCGTGACCGGGCGTACATATCCCGGGTGCTGCTGGGAATGAAGTACTGCGACGGAATCGAGGCAGCCAACACGGGAAACCGCCGCTGCAACGATATCTGCGCCGCGCATTATGCCCTGCGTCATGACCTGTTCATGACGGCCGGGTCAGACAATCACAACTGTGCCCGCGCTGACCTCTCGCTGCTGATGGGCGTGGCTTATGATGAGCCGCTGTGCGATATGAAAGACTTTGCGTCGCGGATTCTTAAGAGGAAACCGCTCCGGCTGCAGATCCCTGAGGGATGGTTTGAGAGGGATCCGCTGGAGGATACCCAGATGGATGCATACCGGGTCGATGAGGATAACCGGCTTCATCCGTACGAGCCGGCAGGAGATTATCTGGAGGGAGAGACAGGCGAGGCGCTCCGCGAAGCACTGCTTTTGAAGAGCAGCGGGAAAGGACGATAAGTGAAACAGAGCAAAACGAAAGATGCGCTGTCTGTGATCTGCGCACTGGCGATCATCATTTTTACCGCCTGGTCGGTGGGATATATGTTTTTCAACATCGGATCGGGCAATATGCAGGTGTCGCGGTCGGTCGTCTTCCGCTACTTTACCGTTGATTCAAATAATCTCTCAGCGATGAGCGTGCTGGCGCTGCTGATCAGGCACATGACAGGGAGCTGGGAAAAGCAGGTGCCAACATGGATAACACTTCTTCGCTTCATGGGTACGGTCTCCGTAACGGTAACACTGATGACTGTCGTCTGCTTCCTGGGACTGCTTTATGGTTATGCATCGATGTTTGCAGGATGGAATTTCTACCTGCATCTTGCCGGTCCGGTGCTGTCGATCGCGGCGTTTGTATGGTTTGACCCGGGGGAAGCCCTGCCGGGGAAGCTGGTCTGGACAAGTCTCATCCCGACTGCGCTTTACGGTGCCTTCTACCTTTATCAGGTTGTTGTCGTCGGATACGACAACGGGGGCTGGCCGGACTTTTACGGATTTAACATCGGCGGGCGATGGATGATCTCCCTGGCAGTCATGCTGCTGGCCACGCTGCTGATCGGCGCAGTGCTGCGGCTGGCGCGGAAAAAGGCCGGACGCTGAGAGCGGACGGCACCAATAATGATCGGTTTTTGAGCTTCAAAGAACCGGAGAAATACGAAGGAATGGAGGTGTCAGTATGAATTGGACAGAAGAACTGAAAAACAATATCACGACGGCAGAGGAACTGATCGAACCCCTTCACCTGACGGATGAAGAATACAGGAAGATCAAGAGAGAAGCTGATGTATTCCCTATGTCGGTGTCCCGGTATTACTTTTCACTGATCGACCCGGATGATCCGGACGACGTTATCCGAAAGATGGCGATCCCCTCCGGGGATTTTGAACTGTGCGACGGCGTACTGGACACCAGCGGAGAGCATTCCAACACAAAGCTCCAGGGGCTTCAGCACAAGTACCGGCAGACAACGCTCGTGCTGGTGACATCTGCCTGCGCCATGTACTGCAGGCACTGCTTCCGCAGGAGACTGGTCGGACTCGAGGGCGAACATACGGCGGATGATCCCGCCAGGGCAGCGGCTTATATCAAAGAACATCCGGAAGTAACAAATGTGCTGCTCTCGGGCGGCGACGCGCTGGTAGTGCCTACGGAGCGGATCGCGAAATGGCTGGATACGCTGGCGGATATCCCGCAGCTTGATTTTGTTCGCATCGGCAGCCGTACACCGGTCACTTTCCCGCAGAGAATCACCGGCGATCCGGAGCTGATCGAGGTCTTTGGCCGTTTCCTCGAGAAAAAGCAGCTGTACCTGGTCACCCATTTCAATCACCCGAGAGAGTTGACGAAAGAGTCGCTCGGCGCTGTGAAGATGCTGCAGAAGGCCGGTGTGATCATCAAAAACCAGACGGTCCTGATGAAAGGGATCAACAACGACCCGGCGGTCCTTGGCGAACTGCTTCGGAGAGTATCGGCGTCGGGCATCATTCAGCACTATATTTTTCAGTGCAGGCCTGTAAAAGGCGTAAAATCGCGCTTTCAGGTGAGCCTGAAGGACGGACTGGATATCGTGACAAAAGCAAACGCCATGCAGAACGGTCTTGGCAAAAGTGCAGATTATACCATGTCCCATGTGACCGGAAAGATCAGGCTGCTCGGAACAGACAGAGACGGCCGGACCATTTTTCAGTATAAACAGGCGAAGAACCCCGACAACATCGGTCGGATCTTCACCAGAGAACTTGCCGGGGAGACCTGGCTTCCCGATGAACTAGAACTTGACTGAGGAGAGACGAAGAAAATGCCTATTCTGTTTTCGGAAGAAGAAAAGATTTTTACGATCCATACCGATGCGTCCACCTATCAGATGAAAGTGGACCATCTTGGTTTTCTCATCCATCTGTATTACGGAGCCCGCACCGAAGGAAACATGGATTTCCTGCTCACTTACATGGACCGCGGGTTCTCCGGAAATCCCTACGATCTCAAGCTTGACCGCACCTACTCGCTCGATGCGCTTCCTCAGGAATTTCCTCTGTGGGGCCAGGGAGACTATCGGTCGCCGGCCCTTAATGTACGCGATGGAGAAGGTACATTCGGCTGTGACCTGCGCTTCGCCGGCTATGAGATCTGTGACGGGAAATACGCGCTGGCCGGCCTGCCGGCTGTCTATGCCAATGAAGGCGATGAGGCGCAGACACTGAAGATCTTCCTGAAGGATGAGGTTTCCGGTTTTAAGGCCACGCTGCTTTACGGCGTTCTTCCGAAGAATGATATCATCACCCGCGCCGCCGTGCTGGAGAATGCGGGATCTGATGACGTCACGGTGGAGCGTGCCTTCAGTGCCAGCCTGGACTTCGTGACCGGGGACTACGACCTGATCACTTTCTACGGCAGGCATGCGATGGAACGGAACCTGCAGCGGAAAAACGTCGGGCACGGAGTTTTTGCAATCGGTTCGCGCAGGGGCATGTCTTCCCACCAGTACAACCCCATGGTCATCCTCACCGACCGGGACACTGCCGAAGACCACGGCCGGTGCTGGTCCATGCAGTTTGTCTACAGCGGTTCCTTTAAGGCACTGGCCGAGAAAGACCAGTACGGACAGACGAGAATCCAGATGGGCCTGATGGATGAACTTTTCTCCTATCCGTTAAAGAAAGGGGAGAAACTTACCCTGCCCGAAGTGATCATGAGCTATTCCGGCGAGGGGCTGTCCGGACTGTCCCATCACCTGCACAACTGCATCCGCCGGAATATCTGCCGCGGGAAGTACCGGGATATCCCGAGGCCTGTGCTGTTTAACAGCTGGGAGGCTGCCTATTTTGATTTCACCGGTGAGACGATCATCCGGATGGCCCGGAATGCCAGAGAGCTTGGCGCCCAGATGCTCGTCATGGACGACGGGTGGTTCGGCAGCCGAAACGATGATTACCGCGGACTCGGCGACTGGGTCGTCAATGAAAAGAAACTCGGCTGCACGATGGCACAGCTTTCTGCGGCTGTCCACGACATCGGCATGAAGTTCGGAATCTGGATCGAACCGGAGATGGTAAATGAAGATTCGGATCTTTTCCGGGCTCACCCGGACTGGGCGCTGGCCATTCCCGGAAGGAAACCGGTGATGGCGCGCAACCAGCTGGTGCTCGACTTTTCCAGGAAAGAAGTGGCGGATCACGTCTTTAACCAGATCTGCGAGGTCCTGGAGGGCAGTGAGATCGACTACATTAAATGGGATTACAACCGCAGCATAGCGGACATTCATTCCTACGGAGCCGAGGATCAGGGGAAAGTGCTCTATGACTACATGCTGGGCGTGTACGATTTCCTGGAACGCCTGACAAAACGCTTCCCGGACATCCTGGTGGAAGGATGCAGCGGAGGCGGCGGCCGGTTCGATGCCGGTATGCTTTACTACACGCCGCAGATCTGGTGCAGCGACAACACGGATGCGGTGGACCGGCTGTCCATCCAGTACGGTACCTCGTTCGGCTATCCGCCCTGTACCATGGGCGCTCACGTTTCCGTGTGCCCGAACGAGCAGAACGGCCGCATAACACCCTTCGAGACCCGCTCAGTCGTGGCAATGGCGGGAACTTTCGGATACGAGCTCGATCCCGCGAAGCTGACCGATGAAGAAAAAGAGATGGTCAGGCGCCAGATCAGCGACTATCTGACTTATGCCGATCTGCTCCACGGCGGAGACTATTACCGGCTTACCGATCCGGCCTCAGCGGAAGCGTGTGCCTGGGAAATGGCTGCCCAGGATGGTTCAGAGATTTTGATGAGCTCGGTCGTCCTCCGGATCCACGGCAACCGCACACCCATCTACATTCATCTGCGCGGCCTTACAAAAGGCGCCATGTACAAAGACAGCCGCAGCGGGAAAATCTATCCCGCAGATGCGCTGATGGATACGGGACTGCCGCTGCCGGTGGGGATGGGAGAGTACCAGGCGTTTGTTTATCACTTTGTAAAAGTATAATAATCGTACAGTCTTCTGCCGTACTTGCTAACTGTTTTTTTATGTGCTATAATACCGACGATGCCGCCCAAATTTGCTGGCTTTTTGTGCAACATGCGGGCGAATTTGTAAAAGAGATACTGAAAACGGGTGTAAAATCACGAAGGAGGGTATTATGAGGAAAGCATTATTGACAATGGCCGCTGCGTGTGCCGTGACTACCGTTTTTGCGATGTCCGCAATGGCTGAGGAGAACAAACTGAGCGTTTACGCATGGGATCCGAACTTCAACATTCCGGCTCTGGAAGGGGCTGCAGAGGATTACAAACAGAATGTGAATCCGGATTTTGAACTGGAGATCATTACTCAGTCCGGTTCTTCCGATGTTGAGCAGGCCGTTACGCTGGCAGCTAACGCAGGCGATTATTCCGAACTTCCGGATATCGTTCTTTTCCAGGATCATTATATCCAGAACTTCGTTGCTTCTTATCCCGATGCCTGGATCCCGGTCGAGGGAGCAGACATTGACTGGTCTGATTTCGGTGAAGAGAAACTTTCCTATGGCCTGATCGACGGCCAGCACTATGGTGTTCCGGTTGACAACGGCACAGCGATCTTCGCGTACCGCGTTGACCTGCTTGAGCAGGCCGGCTACACCATCGACGATATGACCGGCTGCACCTGGGAGAAATTCATCGAGGTAGGCGAGGCTGTTAAGGAAGCTACCGGCAAATATCTCCTTTGCATGGACGGCAGCGGCAATGACCTTATGTACATGATGATGCAGGCTGAAGGTCAGTCCCAGTGGAAAGACGGCGAGCCCTACATCACCGAGAACGAGACCTTAAAGCGCATTATGGAAGTCATCGTTGAGATGCTCCAGAAAGACATTCTGATTCTCGGCAATGACTGGACCGATTACACCAACAGCAACATTCAGGGCGACATGGTAGCCGGTGTTATGAACGGCAACTGGATCATCCCGACCATCAGCTCCGTACCGGAGAATAACGGAAAATGGGAACTGACCTCTCTTCCGACACTGGACGGCGGCGAAGGCTATGCAGCCAACGGCGGATCCGCTCTGTACATCACCGCAAACTGCGACAATGTTGACCTTGCAAAAGATTTCCTGGCCAAGACCTTCGGCGGAAGCAAACAGACTTATGACTATGCGCTGAAGAACGGCGGCGTCATCACCTGCTGCCTGTCAGCCGGTGAGTCCGAAGTTTACCAGGAAGGCGTTGAGTACTTCAATGACCAGGCGATCTACAGCCGCATCGTTGAGATGGGCGGACATGTTCCGGTCGTTGAACAGAGCGATTATCACTATCAGCTGCGTCAGCTTCTGGGCGCTGCCCTGATCAATACGCTGCAGGGTGCTGACCTTGAGAGCGAAATGGCAGCAGCAGAAGAGCAGATGCGCTTCACCATGGGACTTTAATTTCCGTCTGAAGACGAGGGGAGTTCAAGCGCCGTGAGGCGATGCTTTTCAAGAAGCATAAATAAAATATGCTGATCATTACTAAACGGGGAATCGGGTTTCCGATTTCCCGTTTGTCTCAGGTGGGAAGCCCCGGTCGGGCGATCACACCGACAGCTGCTGAAGGGAGGCACAATCGTTATGAACAAACAAAGAAAAGGGATGAGTGTCCGGCGCAAGCAGGAAGCGGCAGGCTGGCTGTTTCTGACACCGGCAACCATTCTTATTTTCGTTATGAGTTTCTGGCCTATTGTACAGGCATTCGTCACCTCTTTCCAGACCGGGGCGGGTGTCAATATGAAATGGTCTGAGCCTCTTTACAACAATTACATCCGCATGTTCAAGGATAAGCTGTTCATGCGCTCTGTGGGCAATACTTTCCTGTATCTGCTCATCCAGGTGCCGATCATGCTTATTCTGGCCATCCTGCTGGCACAGATCCTCAACAACAAAGACCTGAAGCTGCGCGGTTTTTTCCGGACCTGCATCTTCCTGCCGTGCGCGACTGCACTGGTTTCCTACGCGTTGATCTTCAAGTCGCTGTTTGCGACCGAGGGACTGATCAATCACATTCTGGTGAGCATCGGCATCCTGAAAGAGAACTACAACTTCCTGGGAAACCCCACGTCGGCGAAGATCGTCATCATCATTGCCCTACTGTGGCGGTGGACCGGGTACAACATGGTGTTCTACCTGGCAGGCCTCCAGAACATCGAGTATTCCATCTATGAAGCGGCCAAGATCGATGGCGCGAACGGATGGAAGAGTTTCTGGCACATCACGGTGCCGCTGCTGAGGCCGACCATTATCATGACGGTGATCATGTCGATCAACGGCACGCTGCAGCTGTTCGACGAGTCCGTGAACCTGACCGCCGGCGGCCCCGCCAACTCGACGATCACCATGTCCCACTACATCTACAACAACTCATTTAATACGGGTGCGCCCAACTTCGGCTACGCGGCGGCCATGTCGTTCTTCGTCTTTATCCTGGTGGCCATCCTGGCGTTGATCAACATGAAAGTAGGTGATACACGTGACTAAGAGAAAAGGAGTTTCCAATATTCAGCGCAGGCTGATCCCTGCTTATATCTTCCTGATCATCATGGCTTTTTTGTCCGTGTTCCCGTTCTATTGGATGATCAGTGCGGCGACCAACGAGACCATCGCTGTCTCCCGCGGAAAACTGACTTTCGGTACCTACGCCATTGAGAACTTCAAGAGCCTCCTGGCCCAGACCAACCTCTGGCAGGCCATGTGGAACTCTTTCAAGTATGCGATCGGCCAGACCATCATGGCTCTGTTCGTCTGCTCGCTGGCGGGCTTCGGGTTTGAGCTTTATCATGACAAAGCTAAGGATAACCTGTTCGGCATCCTGCTGCTGGCGATGATGATCCCCGGCGTGGCGACCATGATCCCGCTGTTCAAGATGATTTCGAAAGCCGGCCTGCTCAACTCGGTCTGGGGCTTCATGCTTCCCGCCATCTCGACGCCGTTCCTGATCATGATGTTCCGCCAGAATTCGAGGAACTTCCCGGTAGAGATCATGGAAGCAGCGCGAATAGACGGGCAGTCGGAAGCGGGCATCTTTTTCCGCCAGTTCTTCCCGATCATGCGCTCCACCTACGCGGCGGCCGCAGTCATCACCTTCATGAATGCCTGGAACTCATACATGTGGCCGCGTATCGTCATGACATCCAACAAGGCTCAGACGATGCCGATGCTCATCGCCAACCTTTCCAACGGCTATAAGGTGGATTACGGTGTGCTGATGATGGGCGTGCTTTTCTGTTCGGTCCCGACCATGGTGATCTTCTTCGTGCTGCAGAAGCAGTTCGCGGAAGGTATCTCCGGTGCAGTGAAATAAGAAGGAGAATAAGTTGTCAGCATTCAACCATGAAATCGTAAAAAACCCTGAAATCTTTCAGGAAAATCGTCTTCCGGCTCACTCCGACCACATTGCGCGGCGGGCCGGGACGGCTGCTGAAAGCTTCCGGTTCCCGTTAAACGGGATCTGGAAGTTTTCCTATGCAGTCAATTTTGAGAGTGCCTCGAAGGGCTTTGAAGACCCTGCCTTCGACTGCAGCGGATGGGATGATATCCCGGTGCCGGCCAATATCCAGATGGAAGGCTATGACGCGCCGGCTTACGTAAACACCCAGTATCCCTGGGACGGGCGCGAGGAAGTGGAGCCCGGGCAGATCCCGGAAAGGTTCAACCCGACCGCTTCGTACGTGAAGACCTTTACACTGCCCGCATGGATGGAGGATATGCCTCTTTATATTTCCTTCCAGGGAGTAGAGAGCGCGTTTGCGCTCTGGCTGAACGGGCAGTATGTGGGATACAGCGAAGACTCGTTTACTCCCTCTGAATTTGCCCTGACTCCCTATGTAAAAAAAGGGGAAAACAAACTGGCAGTGCAGGTGTACAAGTGGAGCGCAGGCAGCTGGTGCGAGGATCAGGATTTTTTCCGCTTCTCCGGAATCCACCGGGATGTGTTCCTTTATGCAGTCCCGCCGGTCCATATCCGTGACATGCGTATCCGGACCATCCTCGATGAGGACTTTAAGGACGCCGTTCTTAAGCTCGATCTTGAAGCAACCGCAAACGGATCCGTGCGGATACGGCTGTTCGACCTCGGACGGGGCGATCTGCCCTCTTTCCCGGAGTATGAGCCAGATGAGGGAGAGGACCTGACCGGCAGCTTCCCGTGCTTACTGGAAGAGACTATGACGCTGAAGGGGTCGGCGGCTGCCGATGAGACCTACAGTGAACGGAAAGCTTATGACAGAGAGAACTCTTTTTCTGTGCGCATTGCGGATCCGAAAAAATGGAGCGCGGAGCATCCGTATCTCTATCTGCTCAGCCTGGAAGTCATGGATGAGAGCGGCATTGTCACAGAGAAGATCTTTGAGCAGGTGGGCTTCCGACGCTTTGAGATCAAAGACAGCATCATGTACCTGAACGGGAAGAGAATCGTCTTCCGCGGCGTGAACCGCCACGAATTCTGTGCATCAAACGGCCGCGTACTGACGGAGGCGGATGTGCGTCTGGACCTTGAGACCATGAAGGCGAACAACATCAATGCCATCCGTACCAGCCATTATCCAAATTCCTCCATTCTGTACCGCTTATGCGACCGGTACGGCATCTATCTCATCGACGAGGCCAACATGGAGACTCACGGTGTGTGGGATGCCATTCTGCGCGGAAAAGTGCCGCTGGAGTACTCGGTGCCCGGAAACCGCCCCGAGTTTCAGGAGATGATCTTCGACCGGGCCAGGAGCATGTTCGAGCGGGACAAGAATCACCCGTCCATCCTGATCTGGTCGTGCGGAAACGAATCTTACGGCGGCGAAGACATCTTCAACATGTCCAACCTGCTGCGTTCGCTTGACGATACCCGACCTGTGCACTACGAGGGTGTCATTAACGACCGGCGCTGCCCGGACACTTCCGACATCGCCAGCTCCATGTACATGCCTGCGCCGGAGATCGAGGCCTACTTAAAGGATCACCGACGCAAACCGTATATCAACTGTGAATATGCTCATGCAATGGGAAATTCCTTTGGCGCGGTGCACGAATACACTGACCTGGTGGAGAGGGAGCCTCTTTTCCAGGGAGGATTCATCTGGGATTACATTGATCAGTCCCTGACCATGTACGACCGTTACGGGAGGGAGTTCCAGGCTTACGGCGGCGACCACGGCGAGCGCCCCACCGACTACAACTTCAGCGGAAACGGCATCGTCTACGGGAAAGATCGCGATCCTTCCCCGAAAATGCAGGAAGTCAAATTCCTGTACCAGAACATTCTTGTTTCGTTCGAAAAAGACGCTGACAAACTGACGGCGCTGGTGCGCAACCGCAATCTGTTTACGGATACAAGTGAGTACGGGGCGTGCATCGACATTGCCCGGGAAGGAGAGCGGGTCAGTGTTGAGGAGATCACGGTCTCGGCTGCGCCTCTTGGCGAGACGCGCATCGTTATGCCGCCGATCCCCGATCAGGACGGCGAGTATACCGTCACGCTTTCTTTCTGGCTCAAGGAAGAGACCACCTGGGGCGGAATCGGCGAAGAGATCGCCTGGGGCCAGGCAGTCATTGAAAGAAAAGGCGGAGCGTGGGAGCTCGTTCCTGCGGTGCGGGATATAAATGAGGAGTCAGGGTGTTCGGCCGGATCTGCCTGCTGCTGCGCTTCTGCCGGCTCACTCGAAGTCATTCACGGCTGGCACAACATCGGCGCACGCGGCGAAAACTTCAGTGTGCTCTTTTCTGACATCCACGGCGGACTGGTATCCTACCGGTACGGCGGCAGAGAGATGATCCGCCAGATTCCGAAGCCGAATTTCTGGCGCAGCATGACGGACAATGATATTGCCAACCTCCTGCCTTACCGGGCAGCGCAGTGGAAAGCGGCCGGCATGTATGCCACGCCCAAGAACAATCACGGACGCGGCGGAACACCGTTTGAAGTGACGGAAGGTGAAAACACACTGACGGTTACCTATACTTACCATTTATGCGTGAAGCCTGAGAAAGACTGCCGCGTCAGCTACACCGTTTTCCCGGACGGAAAGATCGCGGTCAAGGTGCATCTTGATGCGAGCGCGGATGTGGGAGAGCTTCCCGAACTGTCCTGGCTGATGACCCTCGATGCCGACTATGGGAACCTGACCTGGTACGGCCTCGGGCCGGAAGAGACCTATCCGGACCGCTGCCATGCGAAGCTGGGAATCTACAGCCGCACAGTGTCAGACAGCATGGCCAAATACCTGGTGCCGCAGGAGTGCGGAGCCAGGATGGGCATACGCTGGGCTGAGGTCACCGACGATGCAGGCCGCGGCATTCGCTTCGAGGCCAACGGCTTGTTCCTCAGCGCACTGCCGTACTCCCCGCAGGAACTCGACAACGCTGCTCACCCGAATGAACTGCCGCAGCCAGTCACCACATACGTGCGGATCGGTAAGCAGATGGGCATCGGCGGTGACGACACCTGGGGCGCCCTGGTACATCCGGAATACCTGCTCGATAACAGCAGGGAGCTGGAGATCTGCTTCACCTTTAAAGGAATTTAACAGAACGTGGATTATGTCTCCTTTCTGCGTATAGATATACATGTTCAGAAAAATATCGACGGGAAACCGGAAAGGAGACATAAAAATGAAAAAATTAGGAAAGAAAGCTGCAGCTTTGTTCAAGAGATTTGCCAAATACATGGATGATACTTTAAGGACTGCTTCGCAGGCAGATCCGTGCTGGATCTATTCCGGACCGTTAACATCTTACGTTTGTATGATGTGATTAAAATAAAAAAAGCGCCTTGCATAGAGTGAAGATCAAACCGGGACTGCCCGTGATGATTTTGCTTTTGCAAGGTGCTTTTTTGAGCACTATCGATAAATGATACAGACATTATTTCAATATGTTTTGTTATAATTATGGCATGTTAAACAAGTGTTCTTATGCAGGAAGCCTGTAATGGAAGGAGGACAATTAATGAAATTGAGAAAAGCATTACTGTTGGGTGTTTCGATGATGGTCATGGCAGCGACGGCCGCATCTGCGGGTGAGGCTGCCACAGAAGTGCCGGAAGAGCAGGAAGAGTCTCTGGGAGGCCTGCTGACGGCTCTTTTCGGTGAGGGAGGCCTGTTGGAGGAAGCGCTTCCGGAGGGAACGGATATTGACGCGATGATCGATACCGCTTCGGAACAGCTTGAGCAGGCGGATAAGGAAGTCTCGGAAGTCATCGACGGTGTCAACAACGTGATTCAGAACGAGATGAGTGATATTAATGTAGACACGGAGAAGATCAAAGAATACGGGAACCTGATCCTTGACCTGATCTCCGGCGAAGATGATATGGACTTTTCATATCTGGATGAGCTTTTCGAGAAAGGTGAAAAGATCAATGCCGAGGAAGAAACCTATATAATGGAACACAATGATGGCCAGATGGACTTTGGTGATGTCCAGATCGTGTCCAACAACAACATCTACAGGGATGACCCGGATCAGGAAGAAATAAAGGCCATGTGTCTGATAATCCAGTGTAATTATAAGATGGATGAGGAGAATCAGCTGTGGTTCTTAAGCGGCGCGAGCGATATTGTCCTGTTCACTCACCAGGCGGATGAAAACGGCGATTTCCCGATACTCAATGCGGTCTTCGCGGAGGATGGGGAAGGCTATACCGACTCTGTTCAGGCAATGTGCGATGAAGTCGGTATTACCCTTGACGAATGTATGGAGTCCATTGAGATCGGCAATGTGATGTCCATTTATGATCTGATCAGGTACCTGGATGAGCATCCCGAGGTGAAAGGAATTGAATATGACGGAGAGATCCGGACTGCTGAAGAACTGAGGGATATCTGGGGTGACGAGCTCGCGAAATTAGAGCCTGAGACAGAGGAGTAAGGAGGAGACCTGTATGCTTTTTACGGTATTGGACAAGCTCAGGCAGCAGACGGTCATCTCGACCGTGCTGCTGATGGTGCTTGGGCTGTTTATGCTGATCATTCCGGCGAAGTATGACGGCACCCTGGTGAATATCCTGGGGTACGCGGTGGTGATTCTCGGAGCCGTGATGGTCTGGGATTTTATTGCGGGAGATAAGCATCTGGTCAGCTGCATCATATTTGCCTGCGCGCTGCTCCTTATTCTTCTGGGCGTCTTCATTCTGGTGTCCGGAGATAATATCCTGGTCGTTTTGAGCATCCTGTTTGGCGTTCTCTTGATGGTCGACGGTCTGCACAGCGCTCTTCATGCCTGGATGTATGCGCGCCGCTCCGGTAAGACGTGGTGGGGACTGCTGCTTTTCCTGAGCATCCTGCTGTTCGTCGCCGGCATCGTTATTCTCAACAACCCGTGGTGGAATACGCCGCATTCCTTCGTGAAGGTGATCGGCGGCATCATTCTTTTTGCGGCTGCTACGGGAATCATCCGGCTGATTCTGGTCTGGCCGATTCGTAAAGCGTAAGGAGGGCTGTGAGATGGAAAACAAAAAGAAAAACACTCAGGAAGAGACAGCTCCGGTTCGCAGCAAAGATGATCTGGCAAGAGACCTTGCTTATACGAAGGAGAAGTTTGAACATACACCCATGGTCATGACTCCGGAGCTGGAACAGCTGCTGGCATCGGAAATCAAGGCTTCGGACAAGAAGGAAAAGAAGCGCGGCGCCGAAATGCTCGGTGTGCTTGCGAAACACAACTTCTATGCTAACGGCCTGACGCCGGCGGAGCTTAGAACAACGCTCGAAGATCTCGGCCCGACTTATGTTAAGATCGGACAGATCATGTCCAGCCGCACGGACCTGCTGCCTGAAAGCTACTGCAAGGAGCTGGAGACACTGCGCCAGAACGTGAAGGAGCTTGACCCGGCCATCGTTCGTGCCATTATCGAATCGGAGACCGGAAAAAAGATCAGTGAGATCTATAAGGAGTTCAGCGACAAACCTCTCGGATCGGCATCCATCGGGCAGGTCCATTACGGGGTGCTTCTTGACGGTACGAAGGTCGTCACTAAAGTGCAGCGGCCGCTGATCCAGGAGATGATGGAGAAGGACTTCGAGCTGCTGAAGAAGCTGGCCCCCATGGTTGGCGGCGTTGCCCCTGCGGAAGACGGGGAAGATGCCATGGACCTGGTGACTATTATCAACGAGTTTGAGAAGGTCACCAAAGAAGAGCTGGATTTCCGCGTCGAGGCGGCCAACACGAAATTTTTCCGTGAGATCGTCTTTGAGGACGGACAGGTCACCTGTCCGAGAGTCATCGAGGAGCTGACCACCGAGCGCATCTTCACCATGACCTTCGTGGACGGATGTTCCGTGGGCAAAAAAGATAAGCTCATCGAACAGGGGACTACGCCCGAGCAGGTCGGACGGGATATCCTCGAGAGCTACCTGCACCAGGTGTTCGACATCGGTATTTTCCATGCGGATCCTCACCAGGGCAACATCATGTGCAGCGA
Organism: Porcincola sp.; assembly: GCA_045118075.1. Classification (GTDB taxonomy): domain Bacteria; phylum Bacillota; class Clostridia; order Lachnospirales; family Lachnospiraceae; genus Merdiplasma. Next base: position 16,508 of record JBGUOI010000169.1, read on the forward strand.
AGGAAAGGTGCACTGGATCGACTTCGGCATGATCGGCCAGATCACAGAGGGGGATATGAACGCCCTCCAGGACCTGATCGTCGGCCTGCTCAAAGGTGATTCGGAGGAGATGGCAAAAGGCGTTTTGTCGATCGGAACAGGCTCCGCAAACACGGACAGAAACAAGCTGAAAGAAGACCTGGAATTCTTCGGCGCCAAGTACATGAATGTGTCCAGCCTGAATGACATCGACTTTTCCGCACTGCTCGGTGAGGTGGTCGACCTGGCGGACAAGCATCACATCGTGATGCCGGGCCGGTTCACCATGCTTGTTCGTTCCTTCCTGACTATTGAAGGCGTGATGGAGGAACTCTGCCCGCAGCTTAATCTGTTCGAGATCATTTCCGATAAGCTGATGGAGCGCGTAAAGAAGACTTTCAGCCTGGAGAAAGAGATCCTTAACCTGGGCCAGGGCGTGCTGGATACCGGAAAGAAAGTTTCAAGGATTCCCCAGTTGATTGCCGATGCATTGTCGGATATTATGAAGGGGAGGATAAAGATCAACCTGGAGCTGACCGGATATCAGGAACTGGCTGACGGGCTGAACGAAAAGGTCAATGATGTGATCCTTATAATCGTAGCCTGCGTACTGTTCTCGGGAGGATGCAAACTCGCCTCGACACAGATCAGGCCGCTGACGCCGAACGGCATGCCGCTGATCGCCGTATTCCTTCTGGTGGTGAGCCTGTCGCTCATGATCTTCGCCCTCAAGAGGATATTCCGAAAGAAGAAATAACGAAAGGAAATACGAATCGTGAGTGAAGCTTCAAAAGATGTTTTCAGACTGGCAGAGCCCCGGAAAAAGGGCCTCCTGCACCTGATCTTCAGCCGTTTCTTTCTCGTTGTGCTGCTTTTAGTGGCCCAGATACTGCTGACGATCAGCTTTTACGGATGGTTAAAAGGACTGCTTCCCTTTTTCTCCGCGTTCATTACGGTTTTTACCATCTGCGGGATCGTCTACCTGTTCAACAGCGGAATGGATTCGACGGCCAAGCTGACCTGGATGTTTATCATCGCCATCGTGCCCATCACCGGTGTTGCGCTGCTGGTATTTATGCAAACGAATGTCGGTCACCGGAAGATCCGCGAGCGGATGGAGGAGATGATCGACCTGACCCGGGACGCGGTCAGGCAGCCTGAGGGAGTGTTGGAAAAGCTGGCCGATGATGTTTCGGGAACGGATGACCTGGTAAAATACCTGAACCGGAGCGGCTGTTTCCCGGCATATGACAAGACGCAGGTGACTTATTTCCCGCTGGGGGAAGATAAGTTTGCAGCCATGCTCGAAGAGCTTGAAAAGGCGGAAAAATTCATCTTCCTGGAATACTTTATCATTGATGAAGGATATATGTGGGGAAGCATCCTGAAGATCCTGATCGAAAAAGCCAAAGCGGGAGTGGATGTGAGAGTCATGTATGACGGCATGCTTGAGGTATCCACACTTCCGAACGATTACTGGAAGCTTCTTGAGGAGCACGGAATTAAGGCGAAGGTTTACGCTCCCATCCGGCCGATCGTTTCCTCGCATTATAATTACCGCGACCACCGCAAGATCCTGGTGATCGACGGGAAGGTGGCGTTCAACGGCGGCGTTAACCTGGCGGATGAATATATCAACCAGCGTGAGCGTTTCGGACACTGGAAAGATGTGGCTGTGATGCTGAAGGGTGATGCGGCTGCGAGCTTTACCCTGATGTTCCTGCAGATGTGGAATGCCTTCGGGGAAGAGGAGCCGGCTTTTGAGCCCTGGATCTCAGCTCCGGCCGAAATTCCGGAAAATCCTTCCGGTTATGTTATTCCTTACGGAGACTGTCCGCTCGATGACGACAAGGTCGGAGAGGCGGTCTATATGGATATCCTGAACAGGGCGGTGAGTTATGTTCACATCATGACACCCTACCTGATTCTGGACGGAGAACTGGAGACGGCTTTGAAGTACGCGGCTCAAAGAGGAGTTGACGTAAAGATCATCCTGCCGGGAATCCCAGACAAGAAGCTGGCCTTTGCGCTGGCCAAGTCACATTACCGCCGCCTGGTCAAGGCTGGCGTGAAGATCTACGAATATACACCGGGCTTTGTTCACGCCAAGGTGTTCGTAAGTGATGACAACAAGGCTGTCGTGGGAACCATCAATCTGGATTACCGGAGCCTGTATCATCACTTTGAGTGTGCGACCTACATGTACCAGACAGACTGCATTCCGGATATTGAGCGCGATTTCCAGGAAACACTGGTCAAATGCTGTGAGGTCACGGCTGCCACCATCCGGAATGAGAGGCTTTTCTACAAAGTGGCGGGCGGACTGCTGCAGTTCATTGCGCCGCTGATGTAAGATCCCTGACCACTTTGAGCACTTCCGTGCCCCAGTTATCATCAGAAGCTTCAAAGGTAACGTGCTCAAAATCTTTGGTCTTGGAATTGGTATAAAGGACGGAATCACGATCCGCATGCAGTGTAATGGCATAGTCTTTTGTTTTGCCGGTCTTCGCCGCGCCCTTTTCAAGGGCAGCGGCGATTTTATTTGCGTTCCTGGCTTCGCTGACGATACCGTTGACGCGGATATGGTACTGCTTAAACAGCATCTCCAGGTAATCAACAGAGTAGAGCCCTCTGGTGTAGACCCAGATATCGAATTTATTATTTTGAAGGTCATTTGCCAGGGCAGGGAATCCCTTGCGGATACGCTCCTTAAAGAGACGGTTGAAGGGCGGCCGCAGCGCGGTTTCAGCCGCATCGGATTCGCTTTGGCAGAAGACGACTTCATCCAGGTCAAAGACGATGCGTCTGTCGCTGCGGGCATTTGCGAGCATCTTCTGCATGTCTTCCTCGTGCGTGAGGTTGACCACTTTGATCGGAACTTTTTTCAGGCCGATCCGCAGCGCGGCAGCCCAGCGGTGGTGACCGTTGAGAAGCATATATCCCTCGGGATACATTTTTTCCACGACCAGCGCTTCACCCACGATATCCGCTCCAAGGTTGCTGCTTTTGCGGAATTGGGCGGCATAATCCGATATGATCCGGAAACTGGGACCGATCTCCGGATCGCAGAATTCGTCCTCCGGGTTTGGATGCAGGTTCCACGGCGAAGTGGACCATTTAAAAACCTGTTCAAACTTGCTTGCCTTGACCGGCCTTCTGACGCCGTCGTATTTTGCAAGATCATCCCTGATCAGCTGAACCAGTTCTTCATTCGATACACTACTCATCGTAACCTCACTTGCTGTTAAACTGTAAGATCCATTCATCAAAGCTTGAAGGCTTAGCGGTAAAGCAGATCACATAATCATCATCCCGGACAGCCATAACCTTCGCGGCCAGCTTACCGCCGATTTCGAGCATGATATTCTCCAGCAGGTCAAGCGGC
>JBGUOI010000170.1:0-51297 GCA_045118075.1 Porcincola sp.
ATGACCCGCAAGCATCCCTGCCGCGGGTCATGAAAAAACCTTCGTCGTGTTTTAATCTGTCATCAGGATCAGCCGCCGATCAATGCCCTGAAGCCCGTGACAAATGCTCTCATATTTCTCGCCGCGATAAAGACGAAGACCGCGATCACGAGAACAACCAGGATGTTGAACCACATCTGGTTCTTGTATTTCTTCATGATGCCTTCGTCATTAGCCACGATCAGCAGCAGGATGCCGGTGATCGGAAGCAGCAGCGCGTTCGCTGCCTGAGCGAACAGAATGATCTGCGTCGGGCTTGCACCGAGCGTACAAGTCGCAAAAATACCGAAAGCAAGAACGATGATCCAGAAGATTTTAAAGCGGCCTTTCTTCATATCCTCGCCCCATCCGAGAATGCCGGAGGATGCGAACGCTGCCGCCAGAGGCGCTGTCAGCGTACTGGTGATACCGGCTGCAAAAAGGCCGATGCCGAAGAAGGTCGTCGCCCAGCTGCCAAGCAGCGGGGTAAGGGCTTTCGCCATATCAGCGCCGGAAGAAATACTTTCACCGGCTTTATGGATGGTAGCTGCCGCGCAGACGATGATCGCCATGGAGATGATGCCGCCCAGTCCGATGGAGATGATCGAGTCAAATCTCGAATTTCCGAGAGCCTCTTCTTTATCACTGTCCTTTCCCCATTTCGTGGAAGCGGATGCAGCATGGAGGTAGATATTATACGGCACAACGGTCGTTCCCATCAGGGCTGCTACCGTCATCCAGTCGCCGCCGTCCGGTACTTTAAAGCCGAACATTCCCTTAAAGACCGCACCCCAGTCCGGTTTGGCCGCAAAAGCACAGATCAGGAAAATAACACCCATCAGAACTACAAGTGCCGTCAGGATATTCTCCACAACCTGGTAGCTTCCGGAATAAAGCAGGATAAAAGCGATCACTCCGAGGATCAGTGCAAGCACGATCTTTACTGTCGGAGTATTGGCTGAGGGGATGGCTGCCTGGATGCCCAGGATCGATCCGGTCAGGTTTCCGGTCTCATACGCGATATTGCCGATAAATACGGCCGCGATCACAAGAATTGCGATCAGTATGCGGGCTCCCGAAGCGGTAAATTTAGTCCTCAATGCTTCGCCCAGGCCCATTCCCGATACGATGCCCAGGCGCGCCGCCATAGACTGCATGATGATAACAGAAATAACGGACAAAAGCATGGCCCACAAAAGCGTATACCCCGCAGAAGCTCCGGAGACAGAACAGGATGTTACAGTGCCCGGCCCGATGAATGCAGCGGCGACAAGAGCGCCGGGGCCGACGTTTTTGATTCTGGTAGCTAATTTGTTCATTTGTTCCTCCTTCCCGATTTAACACTTTAAAATATTATCACTTTAAAGGTGTACAGTCAAGTGTAACACGGGAAGGTTGTCTGTCACACTTCATAATCCCACACGATCCGGCCCAGCGGCCGCGAATTGCGCAGTTTGACCGCAAATCGGTCATCATCGATCACTGTCAGACCAGGAGCGCCGTTCTCGACGGCCAGTTCGCATAGTACTGCTCCGTCTTCGGTATCGATCACCCTCAATGTCTTTTCCGTATCCTGGCAGATCACGTAGCGGTCATCATCCAGGAAGTCCGCGTACCAGTATCTTGCATCGATTCCGTCTGCCAGACGTTTTCTTTGCGAATCTTCTTTATCCAGGGTCTGGAGAAACAGCCCGCCTGAAGTCCCGAGCAGCTTTTTTCCGTTGTGGCTTAGTGCTCCGAATGATATCAGCGGAGTAAGATTGCTCTCGGGCACCTTTCGGTAGTACTCTTCGTAATACACACTCTCTCCGGTATCCGCATCCAGAACAGCGATTCCGTACCAGTCCGTCTCCTCTATATCGAACTGGGCAGGACTGTCTCTCTCTTCGATCACCACCGTATCTGCCAGCACGAAGCTGTCGTCCCGGCAATACTCCCTGGGGGTCACCTGGACCGTATATTCGCTGTAGACATCACCTCCGTACCGTGTAAGCAGTTCCCGGCGCAGGTTTTCAATCTGCGGCTCCCAGCGCTTTAAATCATCCTTACCCGGCCGCTTTCTGCGCGGCTGCTCCGGCGGAGCTGCCTCCTCCAGAATCACAAGGCGCAGTACGCCCCGTTTCTTTAAACCGCGGCCGCATAAAGCTCTGGTCTGCAAAGACGCAGCCAATGCGCCGGGTTCGGGAATATCTGCGATCTCATCAGCGATTTTAAGTGCCTTTGCCGGATCTCCCCCGGCTGCGGCCGCCTCTGCCCAGGCCTGCTTTTGTCGGATAAGGCTTTCTCCCTCCAGCTGCAAGCGCGCATTCCGAATCTCGCACAGATGATATTCCGCAGGCGGTCCGGGGGTATAATCCGCGGGAGCTGGCGAATTCTCCAACCAGTCCAGCAGGCCGTATTCATACGGGAATTCCTCCTTGGTAAGATCCCGCTGAAGCAGTTCCTGTAAGGTGTCCACCCGCCAGACTCCAGCCGACCACTTTTTCTTCAGCTCCGCTTCCCACAGTCCTACAAGATACTGATCTTTGTTTATGAGCACCGCAAACCTCAGCGCTCCTTCCATTTTCGGCCCCAGGTATCCGAGTCTTTCACCGGTATTGTAATTTACGATAACATTGCGGCTGTATCCGCAGCGGATCAGTGCCTTGTCCCCCTTTAGTGTCAGCCACGGGTGCCAGCTCAGCTCCAGGACTTCAGAGCCCTTCATTTCAATCAGCGGTTTGCCCTCAGGCAGCGGGTCATCCGGAAAGCCGGCGAGGAAGACCGGATCGTCTCCGGAGTAACGGCTCCTGCTCCTGTCATTCAGCAGCAGCCGGCCGTCCGGGGTCAGTCCTGCAAGGGCATACCCTTCCAGTTTGCGGCAGGTTTTTCCGCTGTCCATACTGACTATATCGATCTCATAGTCTTCCAGGTATTGACCCGGTCGTTTGCTTTTTCTCATCCCGACTGCCCATTTGCCGTCATCACTGATCAAAAACTGTTCACCGTGGTTTTCCCGTTTCCAAAGCACACTGCCGCTGTCCACATCATAGAGTACATCCTCATCTTTCCATCTTGAGACCAGTGCACTTCGCCCATCGGGAGTCAGAGTGATCCGTCCCTCCCCCTTTACAGAAAAGATCTCTTTTCCATCCGGAAAGGAACATACCGCCTGCCGGTAAAGAAAACTGCTCCCATCCGCGCTGCGCGTTAAAAACTCTCCGCTGCAGCGTTTCCGGTCCGCGCTGTAATGAGGCAGATTGAGATACTTTATGCTGTGATAATCTGCTGCTTCCAGCGTAAGGACACCTTCACTCTCTGCGCTAAACGCCTTAATGCCTTTCTCACGCATATCAGTGTCCTCAACAGCCTGCAGCAGCTCCTCGGCCTTCTTACGGCTTATCTCTCCAAGCCGCCAGCGAAGCAGTGCCAGATTATACACAGGCTCAGGCTGATTCACATTTTGGGCATGCGCCTTTTCCAGAAGCTCCTTTGCCTCCCCGGGTTTCCCGATATCGATAAAGCTCAGTGCCCGGTTATTCAGGGAAGAAGCCGTGTTGGCGCCGGCTTTCGGCTCCGGGCGGGGATAATCCTCTCCGGTCACTTCTTTGTAGATCTTAGTCAGCTCTTCCCCGATCACGGCAAAATCGTGCGGCCGGTCAGCCGGGTCCTGAGCAAAACACTGTATCAGCAGTTTCTGAAGCCTGTCCGGAATTGGGCGCTCCCTGCACATTGAAAAGTAGTCACGGCATACGGGTCCCACAAGCGGGCCGGTAAGTTCCTGCCTGCGCGCCCACGGTTTTTCTCCCAGATACATCTCCAGCACGCTCACTGCCCAGCTGTAAATATCCGTTCTCTGAGTCAGAAGCTGTTCAGCAGCCTGCTCCGGCGAGCAGTAAGCCGGGGTCCTCCCCCCGGCGGGAGACATCTGTGTCGCGTTGGAGTACGTTTCTCCCGTCACCTTCTCATTCTCCCGGATCTCGAGCGCCGATCGTGCCTTCGAAATGCCGAAATCACTGACCTTTGCTTCCCAGTCCTTCGTCAGCAGAAGATTGTCCGGTTTCACATCCTGATGGATAAGGTTGTTTTCGTGAGCATACTGCAGGCCGCGGGCAAACTGGATGGCAATATCCAGCAGTCTTTCCTGCACCTCCTGTTTCGTACCTTTGTACAGTTCTCCGTCTGCTATATTTCTCTCAAGATCGCCGTTTTCCATCCATTCGGAAAAAATGGACGGCACACCTCCGATTTCACGCACATAATAGCAGGAGACAATATTCGGGTGCAGGCCGAGATTGATCCAGGCTTCACACTCATGGATAAAGTTTTCCTTTCTCCTTCCGCTCCCTTCCGCAAAGTATTTCGGCTGCGGACGCTTCATGGCCAGGTCAGTGTTCCAGCTTTTATGGTGCACTTTCCAGACACTTCCCATTCCGCCCTTCATGATATCGGAGACCACCTTGTACGTGTCAAGAAGCGTATCTCCTTTTGCAACGACTTCCTGAGAAATAGAATCACTTTGCAGGTCTTTTTCCGGAACGATTGTTACGCCTGAAAATGAGTCCTTGCTGATACTGAGGCTGAGGCTGTCCGACGATTTGTCCTTTTTATTTCTGAACCGGTCGAAAATTCCCATAACTTAAGCTCCTGTCTGCTGAAAAGCTGAATACGCAACATTTTTTAAACAGGGGTTACTGGTATGATTCTAGATTATAGCAAAAAACATGCTGTTTCCAAATCCGAATTAACAAATGTCATTTAAAAAATATTTTTGCAATATATAGTTGACATTTCGAGGGATGCAATATATAGTTTACATCAGAAACAAAAAGGAGGTGCCCGATGCGAAATCTGAAGATGAAATTTCGGCGGATCGAACTGGAAATGTCACAGACTGAACTTGCCAAAAAAGCAGGTGTTACCAGACAGACCATCGGCCTGATCGAGGCAGGGGAGTTCAATCCGACCATTAAACTTTGCAATCGGATATGCCGCGCCCTGGGCGTCACATTAAATGATATCTTTTGGGAGGAAGAAGAAGATGAAGATGAAAAATAATCTGGATGAAATGCAGGAACAGGAATTGCTGAAGATCGAGCACAACGGCTGCTGGCTTGCCTTCTGGCTTCTGCTTATTTCTTTGATCGTACAGAGCATTGCTTTCGGCGCGGCACAGTACAAAATAATCGCCGGCGAATGGATCGTCTTTATGATCCTGGCTCTGTATCTGGCGATCGCCTGCGCCAGAAAAGGAATCTGGGACCGGAAGATCCCTATGACAAATAAGGCCAATCTGATCGTCTCACTGATCGCTGCCGTCTGCTTCGGGGTCTTCAATGCTGCGGTGATCTTCAAGAATTACCACAAACCCGTCGGTACACTGATCGCTGCTGCTGTTACTGCCGTGATCACATTTATCTTATGCTTTGCCGCTCTTACAGTGACGATGAAACAGGCACAGCGAAGAAAGGCCATTTTGGAAGCAGAACCTGCTGACGCGGATGAGATCTGAACCTCGTAAAGCAAAAATCCGGGATGCGATCCCGGATTTTTTTATGTTCAGAATATTGAAAACGTCTTACCACGTATTCCCGCCTTTGATCCAGCCGGTCTGTCCGTTGTAAATAACCTGCTCCCATCCATCCGCGCTTGAAACGTAAGTTACCTTTGCGCCGTTGGGGATCAGCCCGATCAGTGATCCGTACAGGTTGCCGCTTGCGCGGAAATTCATGGTGTTGATGACCGTCTTTGCGGTGCCTGCCGTACTACTGAGCGGGGGAGCCGGATTGGGGGTTCCTTCCGTTGTTGTCCGTCCGGTTGCGATCCATCCGGTGACTCCGTTATATACGACTTTATCCCAGCCGTTGCTGCTGCCGAGATACTGTACCGACGTGCCTGCCGGAATACCTCCCATGATGCGTCCATCCATCCCCGGAGCCGCACGGAAATTCATTCCGTAAAGAACTTTTACGGTCGTCTTGCCGGATGAGCTTGCTGCAGGAACTGCAGAGCCCGCGGAAGACGCTGCGGCAGTGTTTGCGGAAGTTGTCCGTCCGGATGCGATCCATCCGGTAACGCCGTTAAATACGACCTTGTCCCAGCCATTGCTGCTGCCCAGATACTGAACCGTTGTTCCCGCCGGGATACCGTTCATAATACTTCCATCCATTCCCGGAGTCGCGCGGAAATTCATTCCATAGAGAACTTTTACCGACTGCCCGGAAGTGCCTGCTGCCAAAGAAGACGTTGTGTTTGCAGCCGGCGTCGTCTGAACGGCCGGCTGATTGGTGGTATTACCGCCGTGAATCCATCCGGCTGCACCGTTATAGCTGACATAGTCCCAGCCGTTCTGGCTGCTTAAGACAGTGACTGCTGCTCCCTGCGGAATGGCGCCGATCAGGCCGCCGAGCGTTGACGGCTCGGAACGGAAGTTCATAGACCTTGCCACCGTCTCAGCCTGCGCTGCAGAGCTTAAAAGAAAAGCACCGAGAATCAAGCCGCAAATAGCTGCTCTTTTTTTCATATTCAATTTTCCTCCCCTTAATTAACCCCTAATAATCAATTGTTAATACTCTGTCAATCCCCATCAGATAATATAACCGACATTGAAGATTTTTGCAAGAAAAAAAGGGCTGCTATGCAAGCAGCCCCTTTGAGAATTCTCTGAATTACATATTCATCTGAGCAGCAACTTCGGCAGCGAAGTCTTCCTGCTTCTTCTCGATGCCTTCGCCGGTCTCATAACGGACGAACGACTTCACGTTGATGTTGGCGCCGTTTGCCTTGGCAACTTCCTTAACGTAAGCTGCAACAGGCTGCTTGCCGTCTTCTGCCTTGACATAGACCTGGTCAAGCAGGCAGATCTCTTTGAGTTCCTTGGAAAGACGTCCCATTACCGCACCGGCGATAACTTTCTCGGGCTTGCCTGCCATCTTGGGATCATTGGCGATCTGAGCGGCAAGGATCTCTTTCTCATGCTCTTTGTACTCTTCCGGAACTTCCGCGTCGGAGACGTACAGCGGCTTCAAGGCTGCGATCTGCATGGCAAGGTTCTTGGCCATCTCTTTAACTTCGTCATTGACAACATCAGACTCAACGTCAACCAGGACACCGATCTTGCCGCCCATATGAGTATAGGAAGCGACAAATCCGTTGGGCTCTTCAACCTGGACGAATCTTCTGATCTTCATGTTCTCGCCGATTACGGAGATCTGTCCGGCCAGCTCTTCTGCTACGGTCTTGCTGGTGTCGAATTTCCATGTCTCAGCCAGGAAAGCATCAATATCAGCTGCAGTTGTTTCCATAGCCTGCTCGGCGACCTGTGCCACATAACCCTGGAACTTATCGTTCTTTGCAACGAAGTCTGTTTCTGCATTGACTTCTACTGCAACTGCCTTCTTGGCATCATCGGATACCAGAACCTTAACGATACCTTCAGCGGCGATCCTGCCGGCTTTCTTCTGAGCAGTGGCAAGTCCTTTTTCTCTCAGCCACTCAACGGCCTTCTCCATATCGCCTTCAGTTGCGGTCAGGGCCTTTTTGCAGTCCATCATGCCGGAACCGGTCATCTCTCTTAACTCTTTTACCATTGCAGCTGTAATTGCCATATCCGTTTTCCTCCTAATATTATCAGAGCGGCCAGCCTCTGGCCGCTCCACCATTCAATATCTAAATTACTCTTCCTCAGCCAGTGCCTCAACCGGAGCTTCTTCTTCAGCTGCCTCTTCGGGAGCTGCTTCCTCAACGCCCTGCTTCGCTTCGATGACAGCATCAGCCATCTTGGAAACGATCAGTTTAACGGCACGGATAGCATCGTCATTGCCCGGGATGACATAGTCAAGTTCTTCCGGATCGCAGTTGGTATCAGCGATGCCTACAAGCGGGATACCCAGGGTATGAGCTTCCTGCACGCAGATTCTTTCCTTCTTCGGGTCAACGACAAAGATGACATCCGGGAGTCTCTTCATCTCTTTGATTCCGCCGAGGTTCTTTTCAAGTTTCTCCCACTCTTTGCGAAGAGCGATGACTTCTTTCTTGGGAAGAACATCAAAAGTTCCGTCCTCTTCCATGCGCTCGATGTCTTTGAGGCGTTTGATTCTGCTCTGGATGGTCTTGAAGTTGGTCAGCATGCCGCCGAGCCATCTTTCATTGACATAGAACATTCCGCATCTTTCAGCCTCAGCCTGGACAGCGTCCTGAGCCTGCTTCTTGGTGCCGACGAAAAGGATGGTGCCGCCGTCAGCTGCGATGTTGGCAACTGCCTTGTAGGCGTCATCTACCATAACGACCGACTTTTGGAGGTCGATGATGTAGATACCGTTTCTCTCGGTGTAGATGTAGGGTTTCATTTTGGGGTTCCATCTTCTGGTCTGATGACCGAAATGGACACCGGCTTCGAGCAGCTGTTTCATTGAAATAACACTCATGGTTTCTCTCCTTTTTTGGTTTTTCTTCCGCATCGTCTGCAAGGAGCCGACCGATGTAAACTCACCGGCACCGGGACTCCGGGAACGGATGCGTGATAAATAAAGTGCAACAAAAAATAATATAGCATAAGGGCCTGCGCAATGCAAGCCCTTAATTCACTCTCTGGCAAGTGCAACGATCGGATCAAGTTTGGCCGCCTGCATGGACGGGAAGATTCCGAAGATCAGCCCGATCCCGGCGGAGACAGCCACGGCCAGTATGGAGAACGGCACGTCGATGGCCACCGGCGTGCCGGATATATGGCCGATGATCTGCGCCGCTCCGTAACCAGAAACAACTCCCAGGATACCGCCCAGGGAAGTCAGTACGGCAGCTTCTGTCAGAAACTGCATCAGAATCGCCCGGTTGTTGGCACCGACTGCCTTCTTGAGGCCGATCTCACTCGTTCTTTCCGTAACGGACACCAACATAATGTTCATAACGCCGATGCCTCCTACCAGCAATGATATTCCGGCGATCCACAGAAGCTGCCGCTGAGTGGAAGTCTCCAGCATGGCACTGCTGGCAGCCGTAGCAGTCAGGTCCTTTGCCCTGTACTTGACTGCATCGGAAGACGTGGTATCGGTAAGGCGGCTGTTTAAGATTCTCTCGGTCTTCTGCCCCGCCTTGGTCATGGCGTCGGTGTTGACCGCTTTGACCACCACATTCTCCGGTTCATCATAGCTGTAGATCACAGGCCAGGTCGCCTTCGGGATGAAGAACAGGCCGTTGCTGTCATCCTGGTTGTAATTGTAATAATCATACATGGTCTTGATAGTGGGTTCGAACGTACTCTTCATCGTCACCACACCGACCACGGTAAACGGCACCGAACTGATCTCGATCACCTTCCCCAGCGGATTATCCTGTCCGAAGAGATTAACGGCCGCGGTGTTGTCCAGGATCACATTAGCCCTGAATTTCTCATGGTCACGGGGAGTAAAACTCCTGCCGGTCTTGATCATGTAACCGCTCGTCGAAAAATAGGATTCGTCAATACCGTATACCGCTACCGAGGAGATGGCCGTATTCCCGTAGAAGATTCCGTCATACACTTCCTTATAAAGAAAAGCGCTGACACTCTCTACTTCGCTCAGTTCCCGGATCTCATCGATCGTATCCTGGGAGACCACCGGAATGCTCACTTTGGAGGACCCGTACGAGTCGCTCGTCCACTCCAGGCCGCCTCTTGTCAGGCGCACTTCCACCGTATTGTTTCCGGAACCGATCAGGTTCTTGCGGATCTCCTCACTGTTCCCCTTGATGGTGGAGACGATGGCGATGATCGCCGCTATACCGATAATGATACCGAGCATCGTCAGGAAAGATCTCATTTTGTGGGACCATATTCCTCTGAATGCCAGGCGAACATTCTCTAACAATTTTCTCCTCCCGATTTACCAGTAGATCGCATCCTCATCGTCGTAGAACGAAGAAGCCTCGACTGTGGAAGCGCCCTCTTTAACGTTATCCCCGTAAGGAAATGCGATCAGGTCATCGACCGTAATGCCGTCCGTCACTGAGATGTAGTACTCCGCAGCGGCAACTGTCACATACCTTTTCTCCAGCTTGCCGTCGCTGCCCGCGACATAAACATAGGAGCGTCCGTTCGGATCCTGGCGGATGAACATCTTCTCAAGCTGAATATCCTTCACATCGGATGTTTCTTTCTCCAGGGCCATCGTCGCATACCCTTCGGAGATCTCCGAGTCGTCCTCGATAAAAGCATAGAACGGATAATAGGATGCGGTCGTATTCTCCGTTGTGGAGCCGAAATAGTTGTAACCGCCCGAATCCCCTTCCATCGGATAATCAGAGATCTCGGTGATCTTTGCGGTAAACGGAATGCCTTCCTCCGTCGTTCCGGTCACTTTATCCCCGACATGGATAGTGTCACGCTTAAACTCGCTGACGGATCCCATCGCGTAGAGGCCTTTGCCGCCGAAGATCACGATGAAGTCATCCATCACCGCGCCTTCTTCCACAGAACCGGCCTGGCGGACGACGCCGTCGATTCCTGCCACGACAGTCCCTTTTTCAAGTTCATCCATCACTTTCTTAAGCTTCAGTTCCTCGGACCTCAGTTCAAGCTGTTTCGACTTTGCGTCCACGAGGGCTGCATACATCTCCTCCTCCGGAGTCGTATCCGAGTCAGAACCGAGGCCGAAGTCATCGCCGAACCCGCCGAAATCTCCGTCAAACAGATCCGTCTCCGGTTCCAGGTCCTCCGTCATATCCTCCGACTCATGTTCCACCACATCCTGCTCCAGCAGGCGTCCGATCAGTCTTGAGAGCTGACCGCCGTGTTCCGAGCCAAGCGAAGGCCTGCCCGGAAACGTCCCGGCTTTATCCTCTTTACCGACGCTGAACGTACGGAGCGCATCCTGGTAATCTTTCAGGTAAGCCCTCATCGTCTCGTCATCCTGGTACTTGTCCGCCAGATAGCGCCAGTTATAGTAGACCATGTAATATGCCTGTGCCGCCCGGCGCAGCTTGTCCTCCATGCCGGCGATCTGCTCATCCGTCAGTTCGGACACCTTAGTCCCGTTGGGAAGGACTTCATTCATCTCGGTCACAAGTCTGAAGAACAGCAGCCTTAAATAAGCCTGCTCCAGCAGACGGACCATATCGTCCACCGAATATCCGAACTTTTCCTCAGCGACGCGCCCGAGCAGCTCAAGTGTATCCGGGCTGAGAATATAGATCGGTATACGGCTTGTCTCCAGAAACGCATCCGGACTGACGATCGCCGGATCGGAGAGCGCAATTCCCAGCTGGTCTTCAAAGAAGGCCTGCGCCGCTTCTATGTCATCCAGATCAAGCTCATAGCGGGACTGCGAGTACTGGGAAGAGAAGATATTGACGCCGGAGAGGAAATCAACGAGGACGCGGATCCTTGCGGTATCCGAATTGTCGCTGGCATCTCCTTCATCATCCGGATCCATCTCGATCAGGCTGACATCGTCCTCCTCGATAAGATCCTGGGATCCGTCGTCACCGGAAATTGTATCATCACCATAGTTAATGACCTCTCCGTTTTCCGTGTCATACGGAACGTCTTCTTCGTCATCCTCTTCTTCTTCGATCTCTATTTCATCATTTACTATTGTATCTTCTGAAGTATCAGGGTCAAATGATTGATCATCCGTATTTTCGTCCGGATCATCCGAAATTTCAATGTCTTGCAGAGTATTGTCTTCATCAGCCTGTTGGTCCTCAGCTTCTGCTGCATCGTCCATTTCCAGCAGCGGTGCAGAAGACTGTACCGGAGCTTGCTCTTCAGCGGGCGCTCCCTCCGGCTCCACGGAAACCAGCGGGGTTTCTCCCGGGCTCTGGGCAGCCGGCTCATTGACAGCAGGTGCGGCATCATCGTCGTCATCAAATTCCAGCAGTTCGTCCGACGCCGTCCGGTCTGAGTTTTCCGCTTCAAGGGATGCACTCTTATCGCTTCCGGTCTCGGTCATCACACTGATGTCGTCGACCGTCGTCTGGTTATTTTTAGCAGTCTCATAAAGAGACGGATATTTGCTTTTCAGTTTTTCGAGATCGCTCTCCGCCTTGGCCAGGTGGATCCGGGCGATCTGCACCGACAGATCGGCCATCTCCTTCTCCAGTTCCTTCATGGTCATGTCGTAGACCAGCAGGACATCGCCGGCTTTAACCTCGTCTCCTTCTTTTACCTTAACGGATTTCAGCTCCAGGTCACTTTGCAGCGAGATATGCTGCGAATCCCGGGAGACGATGCTGCCTTCAATGCTGCCCGAAGAACTGTCGTCCGAGTATCCGTAGTAATCACCGTAAGCTGAATTGTAATCCAGCGAGGAGACCGGCACTACCTTGACCGGTTTATTTTCGCTGCCCGCGAAACGCCAGACGGCATACAGACTCCCGCCGCCGATCAGCAGCACAACGGCCGCTGCGATCAGTGCGTTTCTGATTTTTTTCATAGACATCACCTCCCGGGGCTGCGTTCAGAGATCCTTCCGTCAAAAATATCAACGATCCGGTTCGCATAAGCTGCGATCTCCGGCGCATGGGTGATCATGATGATCGTGACTCCTCCTGCGTTGAGCCTTCCGAACAGGTTCATCAGCTGCTTGCTCGAGCGTGAATCGAGTGCGCCGGTGGGCTCGTCAGCCAGCAGGATCTTAGGTCTGTTGACCATGGCTCTCGCGATGGCCACTCTCTGTTTTTGTCCGCCGGACAGCTGGTTGGGATTGAAGTTCATCCTGTCCCCCAGTCCGACCATGTTTAAGGCGCGCTCTGCCCGCCGCACGCGCTCCGCTTTCCGAACGCCCGCATAGACCAGCGGCAGTTCCACGTTTTCACGCGCTGTCTGCCTGGGCAGAAGCTGGAAATTCTGGAAGACAAAGCCAAGGTTGTTAAGCCTCATCCGGGCCATCTCCTGGTCATCGCAGGCAAGCACGTTTTTCCCGTCAAGGAAATAGGAGCCGGACGACGGCCTGTCCAGACAGCCGATGATATTCATCAGGGTAGACTTACCCGAGCCGGACGGCCCCATGATCGCCACATATTCACCGGCGTTCACGTGCAGAGACACATCCCGAAGCGCCGGAACAACCAGTCTTCCCTGAATGTAATTCTTATCAATATGATCCAGTTTCAAAATCATATAATCAGTTACTCCGATTTGATTATGTTAAAAGCCCATGTCAATCATCTGGGAGAGATCACCGCCAAGATCGATATCGTCAAATGCTTCTTCACCGAATACTTCGTCGCCGCCGTTGAAATCTCCCTCCTCAAAATCGCCTTCTTCAAAGTCTTCGTCACCGGCAGGGATCTCATTGCTGCTGTCCGCGTACTGGTCATTCTTGACAACGGGTATACCTTCGCGGCAGTCTTCGGACGGAGCCGCAATAAAGTCTTTCTGTGTCAGGCCGTCGGTGATCTGGACGGTCAGTGTTTCTTCATCCTCATCTCCGATGGTCACAATACGTTTTTCAAGCCGGCTGCGGCTGTTTGCCGCCCACACCCAGGTGGTGCCGTCCTCATCTGTATTAATATAGTAGGACTCGAGCCAGATGCCGCTCTTTTTACGGTCCTGACCGCGGTCGATCTCCAGGTACAGATGCTGTCCGAGCATAAGGCCCTCTGAAGATTCCAATTCTATATAGAAGGAATAGTTCGAGGAACCGTTCGAATTGTCAGAGTACCCGTAATAGGAGCTGTCCTCCTTCTGGTTGGCATTATCCGTATCTACGGATGAGATCGTGCCCCTCCAGAAAAGAGAACTGTCCACTCTGGAAAAGCAAAGCATTTCCTCTCCGGCTACGATGTCACTTACGTTCTGTTCATTGACCGTTCCCTTTACCCTGAACTTTCCGGTCTCCATGATCGTGATGTACCCATCCGATCCTTTGCCGGAGCCGGATATATCGGATGACGAGTCGTTCTGGTCATTGATGGACTTTACGACGCCGTCCATCTCACTGTACACAACGGAATTCTCGATGTTGGTCTCGTGTTTCTTCTTTTCCAGTTCCTTGGCCTTGATGGTGTACTCATTCTGTTTGATGGTATTCTCGGCCTGCAGGATACTGATGTCGAGTTCTTCTTTCTCCTCGGCTGTCGCCTTGGCGTACTGCTTTTTGTAGGTCTCGATCGACCGTTTATCCTGATCGATGGCATTGAGCGTCGTCTCGATCTCAATCTGAACTTCTTCAATGCTGTTCTGCTCAGACGCAACATCATAGGAGAAAAGCTTATCTCCCTTTTTGACGCTGTCGCCCACCTTCACGAAGGTCTCCTCCACGGTCCTGTCATTCGCCAGCTTGGCTGACCACGTGTCAAGCGGTTCCACGATACCGGCATACCGCTGGTTGACGCCGCTTCCTCCGCCCAGTCCCGCAAGCATCCTTACGGAGTCCGCATAGACCTGTTCGCTGGCTGAGGATGTGACCGACCCGGGATCCTTATATATAAATTGATAAAACGCTCCGCCGCCCGCTGCCGCTGCAAGCAGAAGCAGCAGGACCAGCATGATTGATTTTTTCATAAACACCTCTGAAGTTAAACCTGGTATCAGCCAGTTTATCGGGTTTATCTTATCATTCCGATTTTTAAAAGTACAGGTATAAAATGTGAAGCTTTGGTGAAACTTATTTGAACAAACCGTCAGGCCGCATCAAATGGAATTTCCTAGAAGATTCGATTTAAAGCATATAATAAAGAATTCCATCGATTTGACAATCGCTCTCATAACGAGTAAACTGATATCTGCGGGGAAAGGAAGGAACTCTATGAAGTATTTCATCGGATACCTGCTGGCCGCAAACCTGGCCGGTTTCCTATCGATGATAATCGACAAACGCTGCTCTGTCAAAAAAGCCAGACGCATCTCCGAACGCATGCTGCTTTTCATCGCGGCTGCAGGAGGCAGCATCGGCTCCCTGACAGGGATGTATCTTGTGCGCCATAAAACTAAAAAACGCAAATTCACTCTTGGCATTCCTCTTATTCTTTTCCTTCAGGCGGCTGTGATCATTATACTGTTCACGCTCCATCGCAGGGAAAACACCAGTCCTTCCGCTGCAGTACGCAGTGAACTTGATCTGATCTCTGAGCTTGATGACCAGACGATCAGCAGCTTTATTGATTATCAGGTCCTGACCGGCAGCCCCTCCGTTCCCGGGGACATCTCCGATAAGGAACAGGAAGCCGCAAAGGCTGTACACCTCTTTTTCCAAAATTTCCGTTACGAGATCGCCAGTGAGCATGAAGAAGGCCGCGAGGCGGATGTCATCGTCACCATCCGCAACCTGGATACCCGTGCTCTGGCCCATGATCTTCGTCTTGAGCTTATATCTTCCCGGATCGATCTAAGCAGTGATTCTAATGCATCGTCCGCTTTCGACCTGAACGATTATTTCGCTCTTCTTTCCAAAACGCTTTCTTCTCATCAATACGACACGGTTACGACTCATGCCGCCTTCCATCTGAATAAAGAAGACGGGCGCTGGATCATTGACATGAATGAGCAGCTTCAGGATGAGATCGTGGGCGGTTTCGGAACTAATCTGACCGATCCGGATCTTCTTGAACCGGATGAGGTCCTTTCGCTGTACCTTGAAAAATACGGCGAATTG
Organism: Porcincola sp.; assembly: GCA_045118075.1. Taxonomy (GTDB): domain Bacteria; phylum Bacillota; class Clostridia; order Lachnospirales; family Lachnospiraceae; genus Merdiplasma. The sequence goes on from JBGUOI010000170.1 coordinate 15,573, forward strand.
GACGCCGACGGCTGGATGCAGTACCTTGGCATGGATGACTTTTTCGCGACCGGCAGCACTTCCTATGCTTCCAAGCTCGACCGGCTCTATGCCGAAAAGATCGCCGGCTTCTTTGATTGGAAGATCGGATCGGTAGAGTTTGACGGTGAAAGCCGTGCACATATCAAAGTCACGATCACCAGCTTTGATCTTCCCGGGGCCGCAGGCGCTTACCGTGAAAAGCTGACAGAATATGCGAAGACGACTGATTCGATCACCAGCGGAAGCCAGACCCTTTCCGATAAAACCGCTTCTCTCTTTATCGAAGCGATCAATGAAAATGACGCCTCCGCCGATGGCCAGGTGACGGTCACCATGACCAACGAAGAAGGCGTCTGGCATCCCGATATCTCACGGGAACTGACGAATGCTTTTCTCGGAGATCTCGAAAGTGCTCTCGAGATACTCAGGCAGTAGTCTCCGGCTCATCCTTTTTGACAATACTGATTCCCAATTCTTCAAGCTGTTTGGATGCTACAGGTGAAGGAGCCTGTGTCATCAGGCAGGACGAATCCTTTACCTTCGGGAAAGCGATCACATCGCGAATACTGTCAAGTCCGAGCATCAGCATGCACAGGCGGTCGAGTCCGTATGCCAGTCCGGCATGAGGCGGAACACCGTATTTAAATGCATCCAGCAGAAAGCTGAACTGCTCATAAGCCTGCTCTTTTGTAAATCCAAGGCATTCAAACATCTTCTCCTGCACATCATTCTGGTGGATCCTGACGGAACCGCCGCCGATCTCGCATCCGTTCAGAACGATATCATAGGCTTTTGCCCTGACTTTTCCAAGATCGGTGTCCAGGTAATGAAGATCTTCCTCCATCGGCATGGTGAAGGGATGATGCATTGCGGTAAAGCGCTGTTCTTCCTCGCTCCACTCAAACTGCGGGAATTCTACCACCCACAGGAATTCAAATCTGTTTTGATCAATAAGTTCCAGCCTCTTAGCCAGTTCACATCGAAGAGCGCCCATGGTTTCCAGGGCAAGTTTATCTTTATCCGCTGCGAACAGAAGCAGGTCACCGGGCTGAGCCTCCATGGCATCCGCCAGTGCTTTCAATTCTTCCGGTGTCATGAATTTGGCGAAGGAAGATTTATAGGAACCATCTTCCTGGACCGACAGATATGCCAGGCCTTTCAGACCGTATCCTTTAACGAACTCTGTCAGCTGGTCGATCTTCTTCCTGGGCATTGCAGCCTGTCCCTTTACATTGATTCCCCTGATGCTGCCGCCGGAAGCCGCCGCCTGGGAGAATACACCAAATCCGCAGTCTTTTACTGTCTCGGTAACGTTGTAAAGTTCCATTCCGAAGCGCAGATCAGGTTTGTCGGATCCGAAGCGCTCCATGGCTTCCTTCCAGGTCATCCTGCGGAAAGGAGTCTTCAGTTCAATCCCGAGGATCTCTTTCCAAAGATGCGCAAGCAGCGCTTCATTCACCTCAATCACGTCATCGATATCCACGAATGACAGCTCCATGTCCATCTGGGTAAATTCGGGCTGTCTGTCCGCGCGCAGGTCTTCATCCCTGAAGCATCTGGCGATCTGGAAATAGCGGTCATACCCCGATACCATCAAAAGCTGCTTGAAAAGCTGCGGAGACTGCGGCAGAGCGAAAAAGCTGCCCGGATAGATGCGGCTCGGTACCAGGTAATCTCTGGCGCCTTCCGGTGTGCTCTTGGCAAGCATGGGAGTCTCGATCTCGAGGAAACCCTGATCAGCCATAAAGTTGCGCGATAATGTCGCCACACGGCTCTTAAGCATAAGATTGCGCTGGATATCCGGCCTGCGAAGGTCCAGATAACGGTAGCGAAGTCTTAATTCCTCTCTGGTCTGGGAATTCTCCTCGATGGGGAAGGGAGGAGTCTCCGCTTCCGACAGGATACGAAGCTGCGTGGCGCGAACTTCCATGGTGCCGGTGGCGAGTTTTTCATTGACAGCGCCGCCTCTCTTTTCAACAACGCCAACAACCGCCAGGACAAATTCATTCCGGATGGTGCCTGCCTTGGCAAATCCCTCGGCGCCGATATCGTTCTCATCAAAAACGACCTGCATGATCCCGGAACGGTCTCTCAGATCGACAAAGATCATTCCACCCAGGTTGCGGCGTTTGGCGGTCCATCCCATCAAGGTGACCGTCTCACCGATATTGGCGGTCGTCACCTCCGCGCATCTGTGTGTCCTTTTCAGCCCGTACATTGTTTCAGCCATTCTTCTCTCCTCCGTGTGTTCCCGCCTGGGCCCGTCCCATCATTTCAGGGATCTTCTGCTTCCTGGCGATCATTTCATCTATTCTTTCGATATAATTCGATATATCCTTTACATTTTCAATCCGGTCGATACGTCCGTTGTCCCCCAATACCTTGGTGGATGCACCCGGACCCAGTGCCAGGATGTTCTGGACTTCTTCCATGATCAGCACGTTGTACAGTCCTTCTTTTCCCGGTGCCGCATACCCGACATTTTCAAAATTGCCGGCCATGTTTTTCTGCCGGTACAGGTAGTATGGGAACAGCCCCGCCTCCTCACATTTTTGCAGGGTCATCTTCATCACGGTCTCGCTGTTGACGAACGAGATCTCCTGATAGATGTCCTTCATCAGATTCAGTCTCGCTGCCCGCTTCAGTGCCAGTGAGTGAACCGTAATGCTGTCGGGCCCAAGCAGAGCAAGCTGCTCCATCGTCTGTTCCACCTCTTCCGGTCCTTCGCCCGGAAGGCCGACGATAAGATCCATGTTGATATTGGAGAATCCCATCTCCCTTGCCAGATGAAACGCATCCACGATCTGTTCCACGGTATGATGCCTTCCGATCAGGTCCAGCGTTTTCTGGTTCATGGTCTGAGGATTGATGGAGATCCTGTCGATCCCGTGGTTTCGAAGCACCTCCAGGATCTCGCGGGTGATCGTATCCGGCCTCCCCGCTTCCACGGTAAACTCGTGGACCTTGCTGATCGGGAAGCACTCTTCGAGTTTCGAAAGCAGAGCATCCATCTGCGGCGGCGTCAGCGTAGTCGGCGTACCGCCTCCGATATAGACCGTGTTAAGCTGAAGCGGATCCATCAGGTGTGCGCAAGCTTCGATCTCCGCAAACAGCGCCTGCAGATAATCATTCACCCTGTCTTTATACAGGGAAAGCGGACTCGAACTGAAAGAGCAGTACAGGCAGATGCTCGGGCAGAACGGAATCCCCACATACAGGCTGTAGCCGTTTTTGTAATCCACCTTTTCCAGGAGAGCGCGCTCCCGGTTGGCGATCGTAATAGCCAGAGCACTTCGTGAGGGACTTACAAAATATTTCTCCCGCATATGCTTCGCGATCTGCGGATTAGTCCAGCCAAGGTCAAGCAGATCCATGGGTATCTTGGTAGGGCGAATGCCGGTCAGGTCACCCCAGGGCAGCTGCTTTCCGGTACGGTCACTGAGCATCAGGTAAAGCAGAGTCTTTAAGACATTGCGCACCGCGCTCCTGGAACGGTCTTCCCCGAGTGGGCTCTCCCACCAGTCTCCATCCTCCATCCGCATGCGGATCCGGTCTTCTTCAAAAAAAACCTCTATCTTCGGCAGACCGCTCTCATGCGTCTCCCTCACACAGACAACGACATCCTCCCCCGGATAAAAAGCTTTCACCAGGGAATGAATGTCGTACTCAAATTGGCATTGATTGATTAAAACAATGATCATAGTCAGAACATGTCCCATCCGCCGTCCTTCAGGAACGGATTATATTGTTTTTCCCGGCCGATAGACGTCCTCGGGCCGTGCCCGGGCAGAACCATCGTCTCCTCCGGAAGTATCAGCAGCTTTTCCTTGATCGAACGGATCAGCTGAGCGCCGTCTCCCGTCGGCAGATCGCTCCTGCCTACCGATCCCTGGAATAATGTATCTCCTGCAAAGAGAACATGTTCCTGCGCAAGGTAATAGCATGCTCCTCCGGCCGTATGCCCCGGGGTGGCGATCACTTCGATATTGAAGCCGCAAAGGTCAAGCTGCTCCCCATCCTCCAGCAGGCGATCCGGATGGATCCGATCTCCGCCGAAGTGGCTGCCGCTCAGGTTCAGGCGCGGATCAGCCAGAAGTTCGGCTTCCTCCTTAAGCGCCATCACATCGCAATCAGTCGATCTTTTTAGGCTCTCCACTGCGCCGATGTGGTCATAATGGCCGTGCGTGAGCAAAATCGCAGCGATCTCACCGCCCATCTCCCGGGCCGCATAAGTGATGTCATCCGCCCTGTCAGCAGGATCCACCACCAGGATCTGCTTTGTCTTCGTATTCATGGCCAGATAACAGTTTGTCTCAACCGGCCCGAGGACAAGCATTCCGATCTTCAGATTATCCATGAATCCTCCATGGGCTCTCAGCCCGTGCTTCTTTCCACATCGATCACGCTCTCCACCTGTTTGATCTTTTCGATCACGGTCCGCAGCTGTTCGCGGCTGTTGATCTCAAATTCGATCTCGAGCGTGGCAAAACCCTGTTTGTTGATTCGGGAATTGACGGAACACATATCGATCTTCCGCTCTGTCAGGATTCTGGTGATATCGACCAGAAGTCCCGTACGGTTATTCGCATATACCTTGATATCCGCCATATAGGTCCCTGTTCCTTCATCGTTGTTGGCTGCCCATCCGGCTTCGATGAGCCTGCCGCGTTCTTCCTCGGGAAGGTTGATGATATTGACGCAGTCCTTACGGTGGATGGAAACGCCCCTTCCCCTGGTCACAAAACCGACGATCTCATCTCCGGGAACCGGGGAACAGCACTTGGAAAAGCGCACAGCCACATCGTCAACGCCTTTGACGACGATCCCACTGCGCGATCCGGTCGTCGTCTCCGTCGGCCGGTGCTGTGCTCCATGATTTAAGATATCCTCATCCGTCTCCTGGCTCTTATGGTCACGGTTGTAGCATTCCAGGAGTTTATTGACGACCTGGCCTTCCTTAAGGCCTCCGTGTCCGATGGCGGCCAGCACGGAATCCCAGTCCCTGAAACCGTACTTACGGCGTACTTCGTCCATATATTCCGGTTTCAGAAGTTCCGCGGGATTGAGTCCTTTTGCTTTGCAGAACGTATTGATCTCTTCACGTCCGCGGACGATATTCTCTTCCTTGAGTTCCTGTTTGAACCACTGGTTGATCTTGTTCCTGGCCTGGGTGCTCTTGACGATCTTCAGCCAGTCACGGCTCGGGCCTCTGCTCGACGGAGAGGTGATGATCTCGATCCGGTCGCCGTTCTGGATCTCATAATCGATCGGGACAAGCTTTCCGTTGACCCTTGCACCGATCATGCGGTTTCCGACCGCGCTGTGGATGCTGTACGCAAAATCGACAGGTGTCGATCCGTTCGGGAGGTTCTTCACATCGCCTGCCGGCGTGAAACAGTAGACACTGTCCGTGAACAGGTCCAGGTCGCTCTTAAGCAGCAGCATGAATTCTTTGTTATCGGACATATCCTGCTGCCATTCCAGGATCTGGCGAAGCCACGTGAGCTTCTCTTCCTGGCGTTTATCGGAATTGACCTTGTTTCCGTAGGATTCCTCTTTATATTTCCAGTGAGCGGCGATACCGTACTCCGCCACTTTGTGCATCTCATGAGTGCGGATCTGGATCTCAAACGGAGTCCCGCCCGGCCCGATCAGCGTCGTGTGCAGAGACTGGTACATATTCTGTTTGGGCATCGCGATGTAATCTTTAAACCGACCGTGAATGGGCTTATACATCTCATGGATGATACCCAGTGCCCCATAACAGTCCTTGACGGTATCCACGATGATCCGAACCGCAAACAGGTCGTAGATCTGGTCGAGTGCCTTCTCCTGGTTCACCATCTTTTTATAGATGCTGAAGAAATGCTTGGCACGTCCGTATACCTGCGCCTTGATTCCGGCATTCTCCATATGGGTCTTGACATCCTCGACGATCTCGTCGACGAGTGCCTGCCTGGTCTCTTTTTTGAGCGCGACCTTATCCACCAGTTCATAGTAGATCTCGGGTTCAAGGTATTTCAAAGCCAGGTCGTCCAGTTCCACCTTTATGCGGGAGATACCGAGCCGCTGGGCCAGCGGTGAATAGATATCGATGGTCTCTCTGGCCTTCTCCTGCTGCTTTTTCGGCGGCATGTACTGGAGCGTCCTCATGTTGTGAAGGCGGTCAGCCAGCTTGATCAGGATGACGCGGATATCCCTGGCCATCGCAAGGAACATGCGGCGAAGTGTCTCCGCCTGCATTTCCATCTTATCTGCGGGATAATTGAGCTGGGTGATCTTGGTGACACCGTCCACCAGTGTCTCCACCTCTTCGCCGAACATTTCCCTGATCTGTTCGCTGGTCACGGTCGTATCTTCGACCACGTCATGAAGAAGCGCCGCTACGATCGTTTCCTTGTCCATTTCCAGATCAGCCAGGATGATCGCCACGCAGATGGGATGGATGATGTAAGGTTCTCCGGATCTGCGCTTCTGGTTTTTATGGGCATCATAAGCAGTCCGGTACGCTTTTTCGATCATGGAAAGATCATCGCTGGGATGATACTGCTTCACCCGCGCGATCAGTTCATTGAAAAGCGTCTCCGGACTGGTAAAATCGTCCATCGTCCTGACAGCGTCATCCGCCTGCGAAAGACCGATGACCTGTTTTTCAACAGTCTGGATCTGGTCTGCCATTACAAATGCCCCGCTGATAGGAATAACCCTGCCCTTGCAGGCAGGGTTGGTTTCTACTTATCTGACTCTTGTTTTCCGACTCTTATTTGCCTTCGTAGCAAATCACGGATTCAACATCGTAATCCTTGAGTTTTTCGCGGCCGTTCAATCCGGCCAGCTCCATCAGGAATACGATCTTGACGACTTTTCCGCCAAGCTCTTCCACCATCTTGGAAGCTGCCTCAATGGTGCCGCCGGTCGCGATGAGGTCATCTACGATGACGACCCGCTGACCGGGTTGAATGGAATCCTTATGCATCTCGATCGTGGCTGTGCCGTATTCGAGAGCATATTCTCTCGAGATAGTCTCGCAGGGAAGTTTTCCTTTCTTCCTGACCATCACAAAAGGCTTATGAAGGTTATAGGCTACCGGCATGCCGAAAACGAATCCGCGCGACTCGGTTCCGACGATCACATCGACCTGATCGGGATCTCCGATCTTCTCCATGATGCCGTCGATCGCAAGCTTCAGTCCGTCTGCATCCTGCAGCACACTGGTTACATCCCTGAACATGATGCCGGGCATCGGATAGTCCGGTATGGTTCTGACATAATCCTTAAGATCTTTCATGGGATACCCCTCCTAACGGAAATAAACAAAAATCAGTATATCATCTGAACCCGATTTCGTAAAGTCTCTTTGCCCGGGAAGCCTTTTACTGCTTCTTCTGTCCGTAATAAGCATTGGGTCCGTGCTTGCGCAGATAATGCTTATCCTGCAGGTATCCGGGGGCCGGTCCTACCTTCGGGTTGATCATCTCACACCAGGCCGCCATCTTGGCGCACTCCTCAAGGACAACGGCATTATGCACCGCTTCTGTCGGGTTTTTGCCCCAGGTGAAAGGTCCGTGGTTCTTGCACAGCACGGCAGGCATGGCTTCATAATCGTGATCTTTGAAATAATCCACTACCAGAAGTCCGGTGTTCTTCTCGTATGCCTCATCCAGCTCTTCCTTCGTCAGGCAGCGCAGGCAGGGGACTTCGCCGTAAAGATAATCCGCATGGGTCGTTCCGTAGCACGGGATGGACCTTCCGGCCTGCGCCCAGCTGGTCGCCCACGGTGAATGAGTATGGACCGCTCCGCCGATCTTCGGGAACGCCTTGTAGAATTCCACATGAGACGGCATATCCGTGGAAGGATTAAGGTCTCCTTCCACCACATTGCCTTCCAGGTCAACAATAACCATATCGTCCGGCTTTAAGTCCTCATAAGCTACCCCCGAAGGCTTGATCGCAACCAGGCCTTTTTCGCGGTCAATACCGCTTACATTGCCCCAGGTAAACGTCACCAGCCCGAACTCGGGAAGCAGCATGTTTGCTTCATACACTATTTTCTTTAATTCTTCCAGCATGGGTGTGCTCCTTATCTCATATGATCGACAGCGGCGCGCTCGATGGGAAGTCCGGCGCGGAAACGCTTCATGAACTCTTCAAATCCTTTTTCATCCTCGGAATCCGGGTCAACGCTGACAGCCTTTGCGTCCGCAAAGATGACTTTGTCAAGATAATCTCCAAGGCTGCGGCCCTGTGCTTCCACCATATACTCCGCCAGCAGCGCAATGCCCCATGCACCGCCCTCACCGGCTGTCTCCATGACGGATACCGGTGCGTTCATGGCGGCGGCAAGGATCTTCTGTCCGACCAGCGGCGTCTTGAACAGGCCGCCGTGACCGGTGATCTTATCGATCTTCACCTTATCCTCTTTCAGGATCTCGCTGCCGAGGCGCAGGGTCCCCAGAGAGGTATACAGATGCGAGCGCATGAAGTTGGCCAGGTTCATTTTATTGTCGGGCTTACGCACGAACATCGGTCTGCCCTCTTCGAGTCCTACATTGTGTTCGCCGGACAGGAAGCAGTAGGAAAGCAGTCCGCCGCAGTCAGGATCGCCGGTCAGGGCTTTGCGGTAAAGCAGCCCGTACAGGTCGCCGGTGGAGATCTCCAGTCCGGCTTCTTTGGCAAACTCTCCGAAAAGGCCGACCCACGAGTTCAGGTCGGAGGTTCCGTTGTTGCAGTGGCACATGGCAACGGGGGCACCGTCCGGGGTGGTCACCATATCGATCTCACGGTGAAGCGTGGTGGGATCTTCCTCCAGCACGATCATCGAGAAGATGGAAGTGCCGGCGGAAACATTGCCCGTACGTTTGGCAACGGAATTGGTAGCTGCCATGCCGGTTCCCGCATCACCTTCAGGCGGGCACATGGGCGCACCGGGCTGCAGTTTTCCGCTGCGGTCAAGGAGTGCGGCACCTTCGGCTGTCAGTGTTCCCGCATTCTCACCGGCGCTGAGCACCTTCGGAAGCAGATCCCTGATCTTCCAGTCAACACTGTAGGCTTTCATCAGCTCGTCAAACTGATCGAGCATCGCCTCGTTGTAGTCCACTTTTTTCGAATCGATCGGGAACATGCCGGAGGCATCGCCCACACCGATCACGCGGCATCCGCTCAGTTTCCAATGTACATACCCGGCCAGCGTGGTGAAGAAAGCCACTTCGGGAACATGTTTTTCCCCGTTAAGGGCTGCCTGGAACAGATGGGCAATGCTCCATCTCTGGGGAATGTTGAAATTGAAAGCTTCCGTCAGACGGTCGGATGCCTCCTGGGTCATGGTATTGCGCCAGGTCCTGAACGGCACCAGCAGCTCATCATCCTTATTGAATGCGAGGTAGCCGTGCATCATTGCGCTGAAGCCGATGGCACGGAGCGAAGTGATCTCCTCGCCGTATTCTTTTCTTACATCCTCCTGGAGATCCCGATAGCAGTCAGCCAGACCGTCCCAGATATCATCCAGTGTATAGGTCCAGATCCCGTTCTCCAGACGGTTCTCCCACTCATGACCGCCGGAAGCGATCGGTGCTCCGTTTTCTCCGGTCAGGACAGCTTTGATCCTCGTTGAACCAAATTCAATACCGAGTACCGCCTTTCCTTCCCTGATCCATTTTGCAGCATCCATTGTCGTATCATCCTTTCTGAAAAATCATGGTCTTGGCAAATAAATAAAGGCAAATCACAGCTTCTTCTATTATAATTCCTGACCGCTTCCTTGTCCAGATTTATCAGGGTTTTCAGGCCTTCTCAATAAATCCTTCTCCGAAGACCTCACTTGTCTGGGTGACCATGATAAACGCCCCCGGATCCACCTCTCTGGCGGCACTGATGATCGCATAGGTCTGAGATTTGGAGCAGGCGCACAAGAGAACGCTCCTCGACTCACCGGTATACGATCCCGTCGCCCTGATCATGGTCGATCCCCGGTCTGTCAATTCTCCGATCCGTTTTGCCAGCTTTCTGGAACGGTTGGTGATGATGATCAGCAGCTTGCCGGCGCCCATGCCGTAAAGGATCTTATCCATGACGATGGAACAGGTAAACGAACAGATCAGGCCGTAGAGAACGGCATCCGCGTTCCCGAATACCGGCCAGCCCAGCGAGATGACCACCGCATCCAGGGCCATGGTGACAAATCCGAAGGACATATGCGGATGGCGCACCTTAATGGTCATGATCAGGAAATCGGTCCCGCCGGAGCTGCTGCCTCTCATGTAGAAAAAGGCCATGCCGATCCCTGTGCACAGTCCCGAATACAGAGCAGCCATCATCTGAGAACCCGTATACGGCGGCAGGAACGGAAAAATAACATCAAGAAAGATCGTCGTAATGACCATCGTCCTGGCTGTGCGAAGAAGGAATTCCCTGCCGACCACTCTCCAGCTGATGATGATCAGGGGAATATTCAAAAGCAGCGTCACCACACCGACGGGAAGGTTCCACAGATGATTGGCGATCAGCGCCAGGCCCGAGATGCCGCCCGGCGCGAAATCGGCATTCCTCGCGAACGTATAAATTCCCATGGCATAAAACACGCCGCCCGCAAGATCACATCCCAGGTCGAGCATCAGCTTCTTCCAGTTGATCCCGCGTCTTCTTTTCATCATGATCACCTCCGGAGATGACAGGAGACGGTCCTGCGTCATCGGCGGATGACAGGGGACAGTCCTTAGTGCCATAAACTTCTGGTTTGAGCGTAACATACCCCCCGTCAAACCGCAATCAACCCGCGCTGACGCGGTAAAGCGGCAGAGTTGTCAGATCAGATCCGCCATGATATACCTATTAGCAGTTGGGAGGCAGCAAGTATGAATATCACGGTTTATCTCGGTTCCGCAAAGGGAACTTCAATATACGAAGAAGCAGTCATGCAGCTTGGCGGCTGGATCGCCCGAAACGGTCACAGACTGGTCTACGGCGGCAGCAAGGTCGGTCTGATGGGGAAACTTGCCGATGCCTGTCTGGCGCAGGGCGGCTATGTCATCGGCGTGGAACCGGCTTTCTTTGTGGAGAGCGCCGTTCAGCATCCCGGTATCCAGGAGCTTATCGTCACACAGAACATGCATGAGCGCAAAGCGAAAATGCTGGAACTTGGAGATGCTTTTATTGCTTTTCCGGGCGGTACCGGAACGCTTGAAGAGATCACCGAGATCATGTCCCACCGCAATATCGGACTGATCAGCAAGCCCTGCATCCTCTACAGCCTGAACGGTTACTATGACGCTCTTCGCGCGCAGCTTGAGCATATGGTCCGCGAAGGCTTTTATCCGGCAGAGAGCTTAAGGAGCATTCATTTCGCGGCGGATCTTGATGAGATCGCAGGGATCCTTGCCTGAGTTGCCGCGTCGCGCTGATATGCAGGCGCACCATGCTGATAAAAAAGCCTTTACAAGGTGCCTGTCACGTGGTAAACTGTCTTTTGTCAGCAAGACAAACGGGGGCGTAGCTCAGTTGGGAGAGCGCTTGAATGGCATTCAAGAGGTCATGGGTTCGACTCCCACCGTCTCCATAAAAAAGACCGCTATTGGGCGGTCTTTTTTGTTTGTGTGCGCAGGGAATACGCAAACTCTGCTGCTATCCGGCCAAGGCATCAAAAAAACCGAAACACCGTTTGCGGTGTTTCGGTCTTTATTTACGTGTGCTAGAGGATTCGAACCCCCGACCTTCTGGTCCGTAGCCAGACGCTCTATCCAGCTGAGCTAAGCACACATCCGTTGTCTTGGGACAACAAATGAATATTACATCATGATCGTCCTTATGTCAAGGGATTTTTCTCTTCCCGTCAGGAAAGCAGCCCTGCGATCGCTCTCATCGCTTCCTGCTCGTCAGCTCCGTCAACACAGACATCGATGCTCTGCGCATTCTGGCTGGCCAGTGCCATCACTCCCATAATGCTCTTGGCATTAACGCGTTTATCATCCACCTCAAAGGTGATCGCACTCTTGAAAGAACAGGCAGTCTGAACGATATGCGGAATGATATCACCGATATTGTTTTTTGATCTGCCGGAAATCCTCTGATTTAGCATTCTGTTTCAAAGCCTCCTGTAAACCATTATCGAAAATACCAGATAACATACGTATACTAGCATATGTTTATTAGAAGGTCAATAAATAAAAAACCTCTTCTCCCCTCAATTGCTTTTGTTTTTTGCGTATGTTAGAATTTCCTGTGATGACTTTGGATGTTCCGGAGAGATACCATGGCTAAGAGAACGGCAATGATTGGGATTTTTGCGGCAGCTGCGATCATACTCGGATATGTGGAATCCATGCTGCCCGTGTTTATCGGGATTCCCGGCGTAAAGCTGGGGCTTGCCAACCTGTGCGTTCTTTATGTGCTTGAGACCGGCCATTCACTCAGTGCGGTTCTTATCAACCTCATTCGCATATTTGTGATCGGATTTCTCTTTGGAAGCCTTTTTTCTATTGCATATTCCCTGGCAGGCGCCGCCGTCAGCATGGCGGTCATGATCCTGCTGATCCGCACCCGGAAAGTATCGGTTCCGGCCGTCAGTATGGCCGGAGGTATCGCCCACAATATGGGACAGCTTCTGGTGGCCGCCGCCGTCACGGAAAACACCCGTCTTCTTTTTTACGGACCCATCCTGGTGATCTCCGGTATCCTCACCGGACTGGTAAACGGCCTGGTCACCGCCGAGCTCTTAAGGCGGCTTCCCGATCCCGACAGGTTCATCCGCTGACAAGGAGGAGAACATTGACACGAACCAATCATCGCAGCATCGTTTTATCCCCGGCCATTGCGGCAGTTGTCCTGGTCTTTTTTCTGCAGGTCGTTGAGACATCGGCCGATCCGGTCTCAAAGACCGGTTTTTATTTTGACACGGTCGTGACCGTTTCCATCCAGGATGCCCCCGATCCGGAGGGGCTGGCAAAAAAATGTTTCGACCTGATGAGTGAACTTGAAGGCCTTTTCAGCCGCACCCTTGAAGGGAGCGACATCTGGCGGATCAACCACGCGGGAGGAGAAAGCGTGACTGTTTCTCCGAGGACAGCCGATCTCCTTCGTTTCGGTCTTTCCTGGGCCGAACAGACCGACGGTGCCCTGGATATCACCATCGCGCCGGTCAGCTCCCTGTGGAACTTCACCGACGGTTCAAATACCGTACCAGGTGAAGCAGATCTGAACGCAGCACTCTCCCATGTCGGTTATCAGAATATCGTTATAGAAGACAGCACGGTTACCCTTGAAGATCCGGAAGCCATGATCGATCTTGGCGCGATCGCCAAGGGATATGCGGCCGACGCCCTGCGTGACTTTCTTGCGGAAAACGGCTGCACAAGCGCCCTGGTCAATCTGGGCGGAAACGTCCTGACCGTAGGCCGCAAGCCTGACAACAGTGCCTGGAATATCGGTATCCGCAAACCTTTCGGTGAGCCGGAAGAAGTGATCGCGGTGGTGCCCGCGGCGGACCAGTGTGTGATCACCTCCGGAAGCTATGAGCGCTGCTTCAGGGCAAACGGGAAACTCTATCATCATATCCTTGACCCGAAAACAGGTGTGAGCGCGGATAGCGGCCTCAACAGCGTAAGTATCCTTTCAGCTTCCGGTTCTGCCGGAGATGCCCTGAGCACCGCCTGTTTTGTGATGGGACTTGAAAAAGGGATGGCGCTGATCGAATCGCTTCCCGGTATCGAAGCCCTTTTCATCAACGAAGATAACGAACTCATCCCCAGCAGCGGCTGGCCCGGAAATCCGCTGTAATATAACTATTCAGGTAAAAATGATGCAAGATTCTAAAACTATTGCCAAAGCATTTTATCTTTCACTTCCGGTGATGTCCGGATACCTTGTACTGAGTTTCGCTTTCGGTATGCTGATGCAGAAAAACGGATTCGGTCCTCTCTGGTCTTTCGCCATGAGCACGTTTATCTTTGCCGGATCCATGCAGTATGTGGCGATTGGCCTGCTCACAGGCGCCGCCTCCCTGATCACGATGGCCGTTACCACATTTATGGTGAATGCCCGTCATCTCTTCTATGGTGTCTCCGTCCTGGATCTCTACCGCGGCGCCGGAGCAAAAAAGCCGTATATGATCTTCGCCCTCACTGATGAAACCTACTCGATCGTTTGCAGTGAGGAGGTCCGCAGCCATCCGGACCGTCACAGGCTTATTTTCTTTCTGTCCCTGTTCAATCAGTCCTACTGGGTTCTGGGAAGTGTCCTGGGTGCTCTTATAGGACCTGCTCTGCCTTTTAACACAGCCGGCATAGAGTTTTCCATGACTGCGCTCTTTACCGCCTCCTGTACCGAGATGTGGCGCATCAAAGAAAACCGCATTCCCATTCTTGCCGGGCTTGCGCTCACCGCACTGAGCCGGCTCATTTTCGGACAGGGCAGTTTTCTTATTCCGGCCGTCATCCTGATCACACTCTCCCTCACGGTCGGACGAAAATTACTTGATCACGGAAAGGAGGCTGATGCAGATGCCTGATCTCCATTCCGTACTTCTCATCGCGGTGTGCTCACTTGTCACGATAGCTGTGCGTTTTGCGCCTTTCCTGTTTTTTGCGGGACGTAAAACTCCCCCGGTGATCGCTTACCTCGGACACGTTCTTCCCGGCGCCCTGATCGGCATGCTGGTGATCTACTGCCTGAAGGATATCAGCTTGCTGCGTGCTCCGTTCGCAGCCCCCGAACTGATCTCCTGCGCCGTCGTGGTCATGCTGCAGTGGTTTAAGAGGAATTCATTGCTGAGCATCGTCGGCGGGACGGTCTGCTATATGCTGCTGACACAATTTCTTTTCTGACAAACCCGAAAAAAAGCGGACGCATCGATTTGCGTCCGCTTTCTTAATAAGCACTGATATAAAGGGCAGTTTTTATTCGGCTTTTTCCTGTTTGATTGCCGCCTGTGCAGCCGCCAGTCTGGCGATCGGTACACGGAACGGTGAGCAGGATACATAGTCAAGGCCGATCTTGTTGCAGAACTCAACGGAGCTCGGATCGCCGCCATGCTCGCCGCAGATACCGATATGCAGGTTCGGGTTTGCACTCTTGCCCAGCTGAATAGCCATCTCCATCAGCTTGCCTACGCCGTTCTGGTCGAGTTTCGCAAACGGGTCGTTCTCGAAGATCTTCGCGTTGTAATACTCGGTCAGGAACTTGCTGGCATCGTCACGGGAGAAGCCGTAGCTCATCTGGGTCAGGTCATTGGTACCGAAGCAGAAGAAGTCAGCGGATTTCGCGATCTGGTCAGCTGTCAGTGCAGCTCTGGGGATCTCGATCATGGTACCGACCTCATACTCAAGGTCGCTGCCGGCCGCCTTGATCTCTTCATCGGCTGTCTCAACGACGTATTTCTTTACATACTCAAGCTCTTTGTTATCCACAACGAGCGGGATCATGATCTCGGGTTTCACTTTCCAGTCGGGATGTCTCTTCTGGACGTTGATAGCCGCACGGATCACTGCCTTGGTCTGCATTCTGGCAATTTCCGGATAGGTGACCGCAAGACGGATGCCGCGGTGACCCATCATCGGGTTGAACTCATGCAGGGATTCGATGATGTTGCGGATGATGCCGATCGGCTTGTTCTGAGCCTTGGCAAGTTTCTTGATATCGGAATCTTCCGTCGGTACGAATTCATGCAGAGGCGGATCCAGGAAACGGATGGTCACGGGATTGCCTTCAAGAGCTTCGTACAGTTTCTCGAAGTCGGCTTCCTGAACCGGAAGGATCTTGGCCAGAGCCTTTTCTCTCTCTTCCTGGGTCTCGGAAACGATCATCTCACGGAATGCCTCGATCCTGTCAGCTTCGAAGAACATATGCTCGGTACGGCAAAGGCCGATGCCCTCTGCGCCGAGGTTTCTTGCCTTCTTCGCATCCTGCGGAGTATCGGCATTGGTGCGGACCTTCATGGTGCGATATTTGTCAGCCCATCCCATGATGCGCTGGAACTCGCCGACGATCTGTGCATCCACGGTACGGATAACGCCGTCATAAACGCAGCCGGTGGAACCGTCGATGGAGATGAAATCGCCTTCATGGAAATCTTTGCCGCCCATGGTGAAGGTCTTGTTGGCCTCATCCATAACGATCTCGGAGCAGCCGGATACGCAGCAGGTACCCATGCCGCGGGCAACGACTGCCGCATGGCTGGTCATACCGCCGCGGACGGTCAGGATACCTTCAGCATCCTTCATACCCTCGATGTCTTCGGGAGAAGTCTCCAGGCGGACCAGGACGACTTTCTTGCCGGCATGTTTCCAGGCTTTGGCATCCTCAGCAGTGAAGACGACCTGGCCGCAGGCAGCACCGGGTGATGCAGCAAGGCCGCGGGCCATCAGACGGCCGACTTTAAGGGCGTCTGCGTCAAACTGCGGATGAAGCAGAGTATCCAGGTTGCGCGGATCGATCATCGCAACTGCTTCCTTCTCGGAGATCATTCCCTCATCCACCAGGTCACAGGCGATCTTCAGGGCAGCCTTAGCGGTCCTCTTACCGTTTCTGGTCTGCAGCATGAACAGCTTCTTGTCCTCGATGGTAAACTCCATATCCTGCATATCGCGGTAATGGTTCTCCAGCTTGGAGCAGATATCGGTGAACTGTTCGTAAACTTCCGGCATGACATTTGCCAGCTGGTCGATCTTCTGAGGAGTACGGATACCGGCAACAACGTCCTCGCCCTGGGCATTCAGAAGGAACTCACCCATCAGCTTCTTTTCACCGGTAGCCGGGTTTCTTGTAAAGGCAACGCCTGTGCCGGAGGTCTCGCCCATGTTGCCGAAGACCATCATCTGCACGTTGACGGCTGTACCCCAGGAATAGGGGATATCATTGTCGCGGCGGTAAACGTTTGCACGGGGATTGTCCCATGAACGGAACACAGCCTTGATGGCTTCCACCAGCTGCTCCCTGGGATCCGACGGGAAGTCTTTCCCGATGACTTCCTTGTATTCCGCCTTGAACTGGGAAGCGAGTTCTTTCAGATCGTCAGCTGTCAGCTCAACGTCCAGGGTAACACCCTTTCTCGCTTTCATCTCATCGATCAGCACTTCAAAATGCTTTTTGCCTACTTCCATAACAACATCCGAGAACATCTGGATGAAACGGCGATAGCAGTCCCAGGCCCAGCGCGGATTGCCGGATTTTTCGGCGATAACATTGACGACCTGCTCATTCAGGCCCAGGTTCAGGATCGTGTCCATCATGCCGGGCATGGAGGCTCTGGCGCCGGAGCGGACAGAAACCAGCAGCGGGTTCTCCTGGTCACCGAACTTCTTGCCGGTGATCTCTTCCATTTTCTCAACGGCTTCCCACACCTGACCCATGATCTCGTCATTGATGGTCCTTCCGTCCTCGTAATACTGTGTACAGGCTTCTGTAGTGATCGTAAAGCCCTGCGGAACCGGCAGACCGAGATTGGTCATTTCAGCCACGTTCGCGCCCTTGCCGCCGAGCAGGTTGCGCATCCCTGCGTTTCCTTCGGTGAACATGTAAACCCATTTTGCCATGCTGCATCTCCTCCTGTATCAATTTATAGGTGCCGTTAGCATCTGTGTATCCTTAATTATTGTAACATACCAATATTATCCGTCAAGCCAAAAAAGCTCACTGTTCGCTCTGGATGCGGTTCATTCTGGCATAGGTCCCGTCCAGTTCGAGCAGCTGCTGATGGGTACCGCGCTCCGTCACCTTCCCCTCCTCGATCACCAGAATCTGGTCCGCTTCGCGGATGGTGGAAAGCCGGTGGGCGATCGCGATGATGGTCCTCTCCCCGGCCAGATACCAGGCGGCCTTATGGGACAGATAGCTGCTCATAAAGCGGAAAGCGATCCTGGAAAGATAAAGCGCTACCAGAACAGCCGTCAGGATACCGATTCCTTTCAGCTCTTCTCTGGTAACGCCTTCTGCAGCAATGCCGGTCATAGCGGCCAGCACCCGGGGTGCGGCCAGGTTAACCTGAGTTTCCATAATAATTTCATGGCCTTTTATTTCTTTTAAAACAGGTGGAACAAGCTAAAAAGCTGATCC
Organism: Porcincola sp.; assembly: GCA_045118075.1. Lineage (GTDB taxonomy): Bacteria > Bacillota > Clostridia > Lachnospirales > Lachnospiraceae > Merdiplasma. The sequence continues at coordinate 33,633 of JBGUOI010000170.1, forward strand.
TCAGAATGCCAGTTTCTCCTCAAAATAGCTGACCAGATCCTCGATCTTTACTCTCTCCTGCTCCATGCTGTCACGATCGCGGACCGTTACCGCTCCGTCTGTCTCCGAATCGAAGTCATAGGTAACGCAGAACGGCGTACCGATCTCATCCTGTCTTCTGTAGCGTTTTCCGATGTTGCCTCTGTCATCGTACTCACAGTTCCATCTGGAGGACAGTACATCAAACACTTTCTCGGCGCCTTCGCCAAGTTTTTTCGAAAGCGGAAGAACACCGATCTTCACCGGTGCCAGTGCCGGGTGGAAACGAAGGACCGTGCGCATGTCGCCGCCTTCCAGTTCCTCCTCATCGTATGCTTCACACAGGAATGCCAGCACCACGCGGTCGGCTCCGAGTGAAGGTTCGATAACGTACGGAATATACTTTTCACCCTTGACATCGTCAAAGTATGTCATATCCTGACCGGATACATTCTGGTGCTGTGTCAGGTCATAATCGGTTCTGTCGGCCACGCCCCACAGTTCGCCCCAGCCGAACGGGAACAGGTACTCGATATCCGTCGTGCCTTTGCTGTAGAAAGCCAGCTCCGCCGGATCGTGGTCGCGAAGTCTCATGTTCTCCTCTTTCATGTTCAGGGAGAGCAGCCAGTCACGGCAGAAACCGCGCCAGTACTGGAACCATTCAAGATCCGTTCCGGGCTCGCAGAAGAATTCCAGCTCCATCTGCTCGAATTCGCGGGTACGGAATGTGAAGTTGCCCGGCGTGATCTCATTGCGGAAAGACTTGCCGATCTGGCCGATGCCGAAGGGCAGTTTTTTGCGTGACGTACGCTGGACGTTCTTGAAGTTGACAAAGATGCCCTGGGCTGTCTCCGGACGCAGATACACTGTGTTCTTCGCGTCCTCGGTCACTCCCTGGAATGTCTTGAACATCAGATTGAACTGGCGGATATCGGTGAAATTGTGTTTGCCGCAGGTCGGGCACGGGATGTTGTGATCCTCAACGAACTGCTTCATCTCTTCCTGGCTCATCGCATCCGGAGCTTTTTCAAGCTCGATCCCGTTCTCGGCGCAGAAATCCTCGATCAGTTTGTCCGCGCGGAAACGCTCGTGGCATTCGCGGCAGTCCATCAGCGGATCGGAAAAGCCTCCGAGATGTCCGGAAGCGACCCATGTCTGCGGATTCATCAGGATGGCGCAGTCTACACCCACGTTGTACTTATTCTGGGTGATGAATTTCTTCCACCACGCCTGCTTTACATTGTTCTTCAGCTCAACGCCCAGATTGCCGTAATCCCAGGTATTGGCCAGTCCGCCGTAGATCTCCGATCCCGGATAGATAAAGCCTCTTCCCTTTGCCAGAGCGATGATCTTGTCCATTGTCTTTTCCATGCATGTTCCTCCTGATTGTCAGAATTCGTAGATCACATATAGGTATCCGCTGTCGGCGGCCGCATCATCGGCCGGCGCCGCGATCCTGCTGCCAAGCAGCTTAGCATTCGTACTGATATAAACGATATCCCCGGGTACCTCCACCGCGTGCAGAGGATCGGTGATCAGGACCTGGTATTGTTTGCGTGCGACCGGTATCTCTCCCGGAAGGGGATCCGAGTCGACCGCTCCCGCGTCCACATGATAGAACTCCCGGTCAAAAAGGAAGCCTTCCATCTGGGCTCCGAGAATGGACCCGTTGTAGAATTTCACCTGGTTGAAGTCGTTATAGGCATTCATATCCTTGTAATTCAGGACCAGATGCACCGTCTTTCCTTCTGTTTCGAAAGAGACGACCTCCACTGCCTGGGGCCCGTTTGCACTGTCATATTCACTGACGGCGTCCCGCACTGTTTTCTCCAGTTCAGCGCTGTCATAATAATCCTCATCAAGCGTCTCGATCAGTGTTTCCGTGACCGGTCCGTCTTTCGGTGCCTGAATCGCACTCTGTGCGGGCACCCATTCTTCTTCCTCCGGCTCCTGACGGCTGCACCCGCTCACCAACCAAAGAGCCAGCAGCAGTATGGCTGTCAGGACTGCTCTTTGGCCAGTTCTCCTCATAAGATCTCCAAAATAAAGCCAAGTCCGTCCGTATCCCGTCCATTATAGCTTTATTGACCATCGTTTTCAACTGTTAATATCGTCATGCTTTCCAGGACGGCCAGTGACCTTGGCGTCGTATCCAGCGTCCTTTTGCGGATCTTATCCTGCACCTTAGCGATCTCGGAAAGGACCTCTTTAGTCACCGTAAACGTATACAGATTTCCGAGCGGGGCACTGATCATCCTTGAAAGCGCATAGCGCGCTGCCGCAGACAGCGATGGATCATTTACCGTCTCCTGCGGATATTCGCCGTTCATCACCATCAGCCTGGTCTCATAGATATAACGCACCAGTTCATCCGGAAGGGACGGATTCTCCAGTGCTTTGAGCGAGACATAAAGAAGGTTCAGCATCCCGGAAGCGTCCAGGTTTTCCCTTCCGTAATAATCCGCCAGTTCCATCATGTAGGCGGCATAGCCTGAATGCTTCAGGTCCCGCCGGATCTCCCCGAAATAGTGATCGATCCTGGCATCTGCAAGCGTATACGCGCTGCGCCCTTCAAAGACACGGAAACTGCCGAAGCACAGCGGAAGCGTCGACCCTAGCAGGGTGCTTCCCGGCCTGCGGGCTCCGCGGGCAAAAGCAGTCACCTTTCCCCTTTCTTTCGTCAGCAGGATGAGCCGCCGGTCAGCCTCCCGGTGCGGAGCCGACAGCAGTATGATCCCGGTGAGAATCAGATCCTGGCTCATCAGATCTCCTTCTTGTCATAGCCGAAATTGCGGACCAGGTAGTCGCTGTCCCGCCAGTCTTTTTTCACCTTTACCCACAGCTGGAGGTTTACCTGCATTCCCAGCATATTTTCGATCTCACGCCTTGCCTGCGTGCCGATCCTGCGCAGCATGGCTCCGCCCTTGCCGATGATGATGCCCTTGTGGGAGTCCTTCTCGCAGATGATCGTCGCGTCGATATCCATGATAGACCCGTCGGGACGCTCTTTCATATTGTCGATGGCAACGGCGACTCCGTGCGGAATCTCTTCCTCCAGCAGCCTCAGTGCTTTCTCCCTGATCAGCTCCGCGGCGATCTGACGCTGCGGCTGGTCCGTGATCGTATCTTCATCATAATAGCGGGGACCGTAGGGAAGAAACTCCATCACCGCACTGATCACCCGGTCCAGGTTGCGGCTGCGCAGTGCGCTCACGGGAATCATCCGGGCAAACGGATAGATCTGCCTGTAGGCTTCCATACATTCCGCTATCCGTTCTTTCTCTACCGTATCGATCTTGTTCATGATCAGGATCACCGGCGTTTTCGTCCCTTTAAGCAGGCTCGCGATATGCTGCTCACCTTTTCCGATGTATGTTGTCGGCTCCACGAGCCATAAGATCACATCCACCCCGGAAAACGTACTTTCCGCAGCTTTAACCATATACTCTCCCAGCTTGTTTTTCGCCTTGTGAATGCCGGGAGTGTCCAGAAACACGATCTGCCCCCGATCATCCGTATAGACCGTCTGGATCCGGTTTCTTGTCGTCTGCGGTTTATTGGAAGTGATTGCGATCTTCTGCCCGATCAGATGGTTCATAAGCGTGGATTTCCCCACGTTGGGCCTTCCGATGAGGGTAGCGAATCCCGATTTATAGTTTGGTCTTTCGTTCATATTAAAGCTCCCTGACCGTGTCAAACAGATCCCTGTCAGCTTCGATGCCCGCTGCCGAACCGACCACGCAAAGATGACTGTCCTTAAGAGCTGCTCTGACCGGCTCCGCCAGTGCGCGTATATCCGCTGCGGTGGTCGAAAGGATCTGGTCACGCGTCTGCTGTCTTAATTCATCGGTTCTTCCGTCAAGCGCGGTAAGCATGGACAGCGTTCCGAGCGCTGAAGGCGTGAGCGGCGTATCAATGGTAGAGATCGTCCCGATGATGTATTTGGTCATATCCCGCTCATCCGCATCGAACGAATCCAGGTATTCAGGGATACCCCGGAAGACTTCGTCAGTCCGGCGAAGATTCGGGTCGCGGAAAGAAGAAAAGCTCGTATCGCCGTTGCGGAGAAGATTTCCGCCGCAGCCGTATGCACCGCCCGTCACGCGCACATTGTTCCACAGGTAATCGAAGCTCATGATGGTACGAAGCACTGTCATGGAACCGTGATAAGTGCCGCCGTTTTTCCTGAAATTGCCGCATCTGGCGACATACTGGACCTGTCCGGGCGTCCTCAGAGCCTCATTGACAGGAGCCGGGAACGTTAGCGGATACTGATCAAAGTAGGACGTCAGATCCGTTCCGGAGAACATCTCTTCATTCTCCCGGCTGCAGCGCGCCATAAGATGCTTTGTCCCGGTCCTGATCGTTTCCAGATGGTCCGCGCTTCCCGTGTAGCTGATCAGTATCTTCCCGGAGAGCACCCGAGTGAGCGTTTCGGAAAGTTTCTGCGCCATCAGCGGTTTTTTCTCGTCAAAATGATCCGTCAGGTCCTTGATAAAATCATAAAATGCGATGCCGCCGATCCGGTCCGAGATCTGTGAGTTGGCACTGAAAGAAGCCATACACCTTGTGACGGCGGTGGCATTGCCGCTGCTTGCTAAAGCCGTGCCGAGTCTTGAGCGCAGCTTGAACAGCAGCTCCCTGAGCCGTTTCTCCTGTGCAAGATCACTTGTAAAGAGCATCTCTTCCATGATCTCGAAGCAGAACGGGATCTCCTCCGTGAGGGTCCTGCAGCGGAGGCCAAAAGCTAAAGATGCTTTGACCGGATCGAGGAAGTCCGGATAGATGCTGATCAGCGGTGCGATTCCTCCGGTCCGGCTTCCAACGGCTGTCGAAAGCTGGCTGTAGCTGTAGGAAGCGGTATCCACGGATCCGACCATGGTCCGCAGCAGGCCGAGCCAGACAAGATCCTCCTGAGGAACGCCGGCGGCGTCAAACATCAGGTCGATATAGGCAATTCCGTTTGTTTCAAAGTTGTGGCGCACCATCAGCGCGTTCTCCCACGGATGGATCTCATTGCTGAATTTCCGGATCGTTTTATTCAGATCGTCGATCTCCAGCATGGGGATCTTCTCCAGGTCCTCTTTTGAAGAAGGTGTCTCCTGGTATTCGTGCAGCGCTTTCGTCTCATTGATCAGGTCAAGAATCTGTTCTTCATCCAGCGTCTCCCTGAAGGCAGCCAGCCTCGCGGCTTCTCTCTCCTGCATCTTCTTTGTAAGCGACCTGACGGGCTTTGCCGCCAGCAGCAGGCAGTGAGGATTCTCCAGAAGCCATGTGCGGATCAGGTCTTCATAATAACCTGTTCCTATCTGACTTTTGAGAAAATCATAATCCCGCAAAGACCACAGGTAATCAAACGGTTTTTCATCGTCGTACAGCCAGCTGTCAAACATGTCCACGCCATACATCAGTCCCTTGGGGAAGGTCCCGTAATCTGCCTCGCGGAAACGGAACTCCATCAGGTTGATGGCGGCTTTGAGAGCATCTTTGTCCAGGCCTTCTTTCGCAACCTTCTCCAGGGTCCTGCGGATCACCTGGTCAAACCGCATAATGTCCGCCTCGTCGGCTCCTTTGGCGATCACGGAAAATCCCGGCTGCAGCGTGCCGCTGTCATAGCTGCTCATGATATCGCTGCCCAGTTCCTCCTCCAGAAGCGCCTCTTTAAGCGGAGCTCCCGGCATTTCCAGAAGGACATATTCAAGGACGGCAAAAGCATTGGAGAGCTTCGTTTCCAGACTTGTCCCGACAACCGCGCTCCACGTCAGGTACGCATTCTTCTCAACGGGATCCTCATCACCAACCGGGTACTCCGTCTCGCAAACCAGTTTTTCCTTAAAAGGCTCCTGCATGGTCACCTTTGAATCCACGCTGATCTGCTCAAAATCGGACAGATACTCCCGGTCAAGCCATTCAAGGCGCTCATTGAAATCCATATCACCGTATAGGTAGATATAGCTGTTGGACGGATGATAATATGTCCGGTGAAATTCCAGGAATTCCTCATAGGTCAGGTCCGGAATGCACTCCGGATCGCCGCCGGATTCGTGATGGTAAGTCGTATCCGGAAAGAGCTTCTGCATGATCTCCCGCTCTACCACTTCATCCGGCGAAGAGAACGCCCCTTTCATCTCGTTGAACACTACACCATTATAGGTAAGCTCTCCTTCCGGAGCATCCAGCTCACAGTGCCATCCCTCCTGCTTGAAGATCTCCTTCCTGGTATAGATATTCGGATAGAAAACAGCATCCATATAGACACTCATGAGGTTGGCAAAATCCCTGTCATTGCAGCTGGCGACCGGATACATTGTCTTGTCCGGATAAGTCATCGCATTGAGGAAAGTGTTCATGGAACCTTTTACCAGCTCAATGAACGGATCCTTTGCCGGGTACTTTCTGCTGCCGCACAGGACACAGTGCTCCATAATGTGCGCCACTCCCGTGCTGTTGGACGGAGTCGTCCTGAATGCAATATTGAAGACCTTATTCTCGTCCTTATTCTCCAGCAGGGCAATTCTGGCACCGCTCTTTTTATGGCGGAGCAGCCAGCCGGTGGAGAGCACGTCCGGCAGTTCTTCTTTCTTGATCAGTTCATAAGCCTGCAGTTTTCCGGGATCAAACATGATATTTTAACCTTTCTTGATTATATGCTTTCTGATTGTCCCAATCATATTAGCACAGATTCAAAAACAATCACATATTACTTGTCTTTTCGTAAGCCCATTCCAGATAGATTGGCGTTGTGCTGAATAAAAAGCTGTTTTCCATCAGGTCCACTATCAATTCCTCAATCGTAAACGGCCTATACCCGAAATCACGTAAACCATCCATATAGCGGTCAAGCTTCTCTCTCTGGATTGCTCTGAAGAATCTCTTAGTGTCCTTGTTTATATTCTTTAAACGCCTGAGGTAATCCTCCGCTTTTACGAGATCTCCTGTTTTGAAAAAAAGAACAGAAAGCGGAAGCAGCATCATTGTTTCATCATGATCATCATATTTCTTATGAAGCTCTAAGGCCGGTTCTTCTTTTTCCAGGAACGCATATAAATGCATCAGCCGAAATCGAATCCCAAGATTATCATTATTCGATAACCGGATCATTTCTTCGCATTCTTTTACTGCCTGACCCATCATCCCGGCTTCAATCAAAAACTCAGCACGTCTTTCCAAAAGTCTCATATAGGGTCTGGTCTCTAATATTCCCCAAAAATCTCCGATACTGTCCTCATCCATCAGGCCTTTCTTTTCCATCAGCTCCGAGCCCGTCCTGACAGCCTCAGACAGTTTTTGATAATATTCCAAATTAGTGTCATCCGACAAATCAAGAGATGCTCCAATCGCATCCAGATTATCCGGTTCCAGCTCCAGTGCCTTCTGGATGTATTGTTCCGCCTTCTTTTTTTCAGTAGTCTCCTCTGCTAAAGCAAGATAGTCGTCAGCCGTCTTTGCCGTTCTCTCTGTGACCTTTTCGTGACGGTTGTTGTTATATTCTTTTGTGAACTGCCCAAGAAGACCATTCAATTCTTCTATAGACATACCTTCTGAACTGGTTTCTTCAAGATATTTTTTCATTTCTGCCAATACCTTCTCTGATTCTCTGCTCATTTTCTACTCCTCTCAACATGTTATTAAACCAACGAATAACATCGTTATAAGGTCAGCGTCTCCTGCGGCCGAGGCTCAGGCACACAATTCCTACCAAAAGAACAAGCACGACGATCAGCACAGCGCATTGCTCAAAGAAACCATCCGGCAGGATCGTAATCACCGGATCCACAGCCGGATCGAACAACCAGTAGTCATTCCGGAACACAAGTTGGTGGAACGTGACAAAGAATCGCTGCCAGTCAACCAGTACCAGTATACCTGCTGCAGCGGGAATCACCAGGGTCATGATACCCGTCAGGAAAAGCCAGCGGCGCTTTCTTAGAAGCAGCATTAAAGGTATCAGAAGCACAAGGCACAGTCCGCTTATCAAACAGGCGATCTGAATTCCGTCAAATATCCGCTTTACTTCTTCAAAATGAATCTTCCCGGTCTGTGACATCGGTAGTGACGGAAAAGCAAGTTCATTCCGGTTCCACACCTGATTGTAATCGATCAAGGCGTCATAGTTCTCCCGGACAGCTTCAGCAGTCAGGCCCGAATATTCAGGGATCCTCATAAACTTGATGTCGGCATAGTAAAGCGGGCGAAGGTTCAGTACCAGGCAAACGGCTCCGGTCATAATAAAGACCAGCAGTGCCAAAGCGGCTGCAACGCCGGAGAAACCGATCTTCTCTTTTCTCTTCTTTTCTTGTCTGGCCATCCCGGCATGTCTCCTTTCACTGCCTTGTTGTCTCATTTTACTTGTTCGTGCATGCAAAATCAAGGCTGGTTGGTTGCCAGGGCTCTGGCTATTTCTTTCTTACTTTCCCTCCATACATGCTTCTTTCCCTAAATAGACTGACGCATTCTACAAAACAAGTTTTTGCGTCTGCTTTTGGCCCCTCTTCAGTAAAAAAGGGCTGCCGCACCATAGTGCGGCAGCCCCCTTTGTTTGATCAACTCTTCTTTTTACTCGGCTTTGTAAAGATCGATCAGTTTGGTGAGATACTCGTATCTCTCCTTGTTGCACTGAGCATTCTTTGCAAACAGTCTTGCAGCTCTCTCCGGATTTGCTCTCTTGAGGGAGTTGTAACGAACCTCGCCATCCAGGAACTCCATAAGGTCCTCTGTCGGAGCTTTGGAGTCAAGGGTGAACGGATTCTGGCCGGCTTCCTTGAGCGCCGGGTTGAACCGGAACAGATGCCAGTAACCGGACTTAACAGCCAGTTCTTCCTCAGTCTGGGACTTGGTCATGCCCTTCTTGATACCGTGGTTGATACACGGAGCATAGGCAATGATCAGTGACGGTCCCGGATATGCCTCAGCCTCAGCAAAGGCCTTGACGCACTGGTTGTAATCAGCGCCCATGGCGATCTGAGCAACATAGACATAACCATAGCTCATGGCGATGGAAGCAAGGTCTTTCTTCTTCACTTCCTTACCGGCTGCAGCAAACTGTGCAACAGCACCCGGCTGTGTAGCCTTGGATGCCTGGCCGCCCGTGTTTGAATAAACCTCTGTATCGAATACGAGAACGTTGATGTCTTCGCCGGAAGCGAGTACATGGTCAACACCGCCAAATCCGATATCATATGCCCAGCCGTCGCCGCCGAGGATCCATGTGGATTTCTTGGACAGGAAGTCCTTATCCTTCAGGATATCCTTTGCAGCATCAGAGCCGTCGGCTTCCAGAGCTGCGATCAGTTTATCTGTAGCTGCGGCATTCGCTGCACCGTTGTCGAAGGTCTCGATCCAGCCTTCAGCTGCTTCTTTAACAGCTGCGGAGGTCTCAGCCAGTGCGCAAACCTTGTCTTTCAGACCGCCGCGCAGAGCCTTGGTAGCAAGAAGCATACCATAACCGTACTCAGCGTTGTCCTCGAACAGGGAGTTGCCCCATGCCGGGCCCTGGCCCTTGGCGTTTACGGTGTAAGGTGTGGACGGTGAAGAGTTACCCCAGATACTGGAGCAGCCGGTCGCGTTGGCGATGTACATTCTCTCACCGAACAGCTGTGTGGCAAGTTTGGCATACGGAGTCTCACCGCAGCCTGCGCATGCGCCTGAGAACTCAAGCAGCGGCTGCTTGAACTGGGAACCCTTAACGGTGTTCTCTTTGAATTTCTCGATCACATCTGCCTTTGCGGGCAGTTCAACAGCATAATCGAAGGCAGCCTGGATGCCTGCATTGGCTTCGAAGTTCTCCATGGTAAGAGCCTTGGCACCCTTCTTGCCCGGGCATACGTTTGCGCAGGAACCGCAGCCTGTGCAGTCGTAAGCGGAAACGACCATTGCGAACTTATAATCAGCCATACCGGTCATCGGCAGGGTCTTAAGAACTTCGGGAGCTGCAGCAGCTTCTTCCTCGGTAAGGGCTACCGGACGGATAACAGCGTGCGGGCAGACATAGGAGCATCTGTTACACTGGATGCAGTTGTCGGGGTTCCAGATCGGAACGTCAACTGCGATGCCGCGCTTCTCATAAGCAGCGGAACCAAGCGGTGTGGTGCCGTCCTGATATTCCACGAATGCGGATACGGGCAGGTTGTTGCCTTCCTGTGCGTTAACGGCAGCCTGGATATTGTTGACGAAGTTGATAACTTCCTCACGGCCCTTGGTAGCATGGGTCAGTGTAAGGCCTTCATCCTCAGCATCTTTCCAGGAAGCAGGAACTTCGACCTGGCGGACCTGCTGGGCACCTGCGTCGATAGCGTCATAGTTCATCTGAACGATCTTGTCGCCCTTACGGCCGTAGGTAGCTTTTGCAGCAGCCTTCATCAGCTCGATGGCATGCTCTTCCGGAATGATGGAAGCCAGTTTGAAGAATGCGGACTGAAGGACGGTGTTGATACGTCCGCCAAGGCCGATCTCCTTACCGATCTTGATACCGTCGATCACATAGAACTTGATGTCGTGATCAGCGATGAATTTCTTTACCTGTCCGGGAAGATGTTTCTCGATGCCTTCATCATCCCACGGGCAGTTGAGCAGGAATGTGCCGCCGTCAACCAGTTCCTGGACCATGTTGTACTTGCGGATGTATGCCGGATTGTGGCATGCAACGAAGTTCGCGCTGTGGATCAGGTAGGTGGACTTGATCGGCTTCTTGCCGAAGCGGAGGTGGGACATGGTCACACCGCCGGACTTCTTGGAGTCATAATCAAAGTATGCCTGAGCATACATATCGGTGTTGTCGCCGATGATCTTGATGGAGTTCTTGTTGGCACCGACGGTACCGTCTGCACCAAGACCCCAGAACTTGCAGTTGATGGTTCCTTCCGGAGTGGTTACCAGCGCGGGGCCGACTTCCAGAGACAGATGTGTTACATCATCAACGATACCGACGGTGAAGAACTTCTTCTCGGTGTTGCCGAAGATCGCAACGATCTGTGCCGGAGTGGTGTCCTTGGAACCAAGTCCGTAACGGCCTGAGAATACCGGAACGGTCTCGAACTTTGTGCCCTTAAGAGCGGCAACAACGTCGAGGAACAGCGGCTCGCCCATGGCGCCCGGCTCTTTGGTTCTGTCAAGAACGGTGATCTGCTTAACGGTCTCGGGGATGGCAGCGGCCAGAGCCTTTGCGCTGAACGGTCTGTACAGGCGGACTTTGACAACGCCGACCTTCTCGCCTTTGGCCAGCATGTAGTCGAGGGTCTCCTCGATGGTGTCGCATACGGAACCCATGGCAACAAGCACATGCTCAGCATCCGGAGCGCCGTAGTAGTTGAACAGCTTATAATCCGTACCGATCTTTGCATTGATCTTGTCCATGTAATCCTGGACGATCTCGGGCATCTCGTCGTAAGCTGCGTTGCAGGCCTCTCTTGCCTGGAAGAAGATATCCGGGTTCTGAGCGGAGCCGCGCTGTACGGGATGATTGGGATTGAGAGTCTGGTCTCTCCATGCCTGAAGGGCATCATAGTCTACCAGATCCCTTAAGTCTTCGTTGTCCCACTGTTCGATCTTCTGGATCTCGTGAGAGGTACGGAAACCATCGAAGAAGTTGATGAACGGAAGACGTCCCTTGATTGCTGCCAGATGAGCAACGGGGGTCAGGTCCATGACTTCCTGTACGGAGCCTTCGCAGAGCATGCAGGCACCGGTCTGACGACATGCGTACACATCAGAGTGATCGCCGAAAATGGAAAGTGCATGGGAAGCCAGCGCACGTGCGGAAACGTTGAACACGCCCGGGAGCCTCTCACCGGCCACTTTGTAGAGATTCGGGATCATAAGAAGCAGACCCTGTGAAGCGGTATAGGTCGTGGTCAGGGCACCTGCTGCCAGGGCACCGTGAACGGAGCCGGAAGCACCTGCCTCAGACTGAAGTTCCGTAACCTTTACGGTCTGGCCGAACAGGTTGACTCTGCCCTGAGTCGCCCACTCGTCTGTGGCTTCCGCCATCGGAGATGACGGGGTGATCGGGAAGATCGCTGCAACATCCGTAAATGCATACGAAGCATGGGCTGCTGCATGATTTCCATCCATGGTCTTCATTTTTCTTGCCATATGTTCTCCTCCTTGTTATTTCGCGCAACTGTGCAAGCCAGCTGTCATTTTTGAATACATGGATTATGCACTCATACAAAATTATTCTAGCACAAGCCAAAACTTATGTCCATTTTGACTTGCCAGATTCACAGGGGTTTTTTTCAGTTGTCCTGAATGTTCGTATCGGAGATATAGATTGTCCTCTTTCTTGCCATTTCGTCACTGTCAAGATATTCGTCATAGGTGGTGATCTTGTCGATCATCTTTCCGCCCGGAAGGATCTCCATGATCCTGTTGGCCGTTGTCTGGACGATCTGGTGGTCACGGCATGAGAAGATCATGACGCCCGGGAATTTGATCATTCCGTTATTGAGCGCGGTGATGCTCTCCATGTCCAGATGGTTGGTCGGCTCATCAAACAAAAGCACGTTGGCTCCCGAGATCATCATCTTGGAGAGCAGGCAGCGCACTTTCTCACCGCCGGAGAGAATATTCACATGCTTAACGCCGTCGTCGCCTGCGAAAAGCATTCTGCCCAGGAAGCCTCTCACATAGGTGACATCCTTGATCGGAGAATACTGGGTCAGCCAGTCGGCGATGGTCAGGTCATTGTCGAATTCATCCTCGTATTCCTTGGGGAAATACGCTCTCGAGGTGGTAACTCCCCATTTGATCTTTCCCTCGTCCGGCTCCATCTCTTCCATGAGGATCTTGAAAAAGATCGTCTTGGCAAACTCATTGCCGCCCACCAGAGCGACCTTGTCATCATGACCAAGAGTGAAGGAGATATTGTCAAGCACTTTGACCCCGTCGATCGTTTTCGACAGGTTCTCGACCATCAGCACCTCATTGCCGATCGTCCTGTCCGGCTTAAAATCAATATACGGATATTTGCGGCTGGACGGACGCATCTCGTCAAGTTCGATCTTTTCAAGAGCACGCTTTCTGGCCGTCGCCTGTTTTGCCTTGGAAGCGTTGGCGGAGAACCGCTGGATAAACTCCTGCAGTTCCTTGATCTTCTCTTCTTTCTTCTTGTTGGCTTCCTTCATCTGGCGGATCATCAGCTGGCTGGACTCATACCAGAAATCGTAGTTGCCGGCGTACAGCTGAATCTTACCGTAGTCGATATCGGCGATATGCGTGCAGACCTTGTTCAGGAAGTAACGGTCATGGGAGACCACGATCACGATGTTCTCAAAATTGATGAGGAACTCTTCGAGCCATCCGATCGCATCCAGGTCCAGGTAGTTGGTCGGCTCGTCGAGAAGCAGGATGTCGGGATTGCCGAACAGTGCTCTGGCAAGCAGGACTTTCACCTTCTGGTTTCCGTCCATATCCTTCATCATCATATAGTGATACTCGGTATCGATTCCCAGACCGTTCAAAAGAGCAGCCGCGTCAGACTCAGCCTCCCAGCCGTTCATCTCGGCAAACTCCGCTTCCAGCTCGCTGGCGCGGATGCCGTCTTCATCGGAAAAGTCCTCTTTCGCATACAGGGCATCCTTCTCCTTGCCGATGTCATAAAGGCGCTGATTGCCCATGATCACGGTGTCGAGCACCGGATATTCGTCGTATTTAAAATGATTCTGTTCCAGTACGGACAGGCGGCTTCCGGGCGTCATGGTCACGGTACCGTTGGTGGTATCCAGCTCCCCGGAGAGGATCTTCAGGAAAGTGGATTTGCCGGCTCCGTTCGCGCCGATGATGCCATAGCAGTTCCCCTCGGTAAACTTGATGTTGACATCCTCAAACAATGCCTTTTTGCCGACGCGGAGCGTCACATTATTTGCACTGATCATCTGCTGTTCCTTTCTATCTCGTGCGCGGTGCGCGAGGTGCTTGCGCCCGCGGTGCGCGCGCGATTCACTATCTCGTGCGCGGTGCGCGAGGTGCTTGCGCCCGCGGTGCGCGCGCGTTCCTTGTATCCTATATTTTTTTAATTACTGCCTGTCGATAGAAGCCACATCCACCAGCGACAGCGACTGCTTGTGCGTGATCTCCAGCGAGTCGATCAGCGCCCTGGCTGTATCAAGGCTTGTCAGTACGTTTACTCCCGTCTCGATCGCTGCCCGTCGGATCACGAAACCGTCTCTTGAATGTCCGACGCCCTGGGAAGGTGTGTCGATGACCAGGTCGATCTCATGGCCGAGGATCAGGTCCATCAGGTTGGGGGAGTCATTCTCGATCTTGTTGATCCGGCGGACACTGATCCCGGCGTTCCTGAGCGCACGCGCGGTGCCCATGGTCGCATAGATCGTGTAGCCGATTTTTTCAAACCGTGAAGCGATGTCCAGGATCTCTTCCTTATCGCTGTCTCTGACGGTTATGATCATGTTCTTATGCTTGGGCAGGTTGATGCCGGCCCCCAGGAATGCTTTGTAAAGCGCCTCCTCAAAGGATGCAGAGATGCCCAGGCACTCACCGGTGGATTTCATTTCCGGTCCGAGGCTGATATCAGCGTCATGGATCTTCTCAAAAGAGAATACCGGCATCTTGATAGCAAAGTACTGCGCTTCTTTCTGCAGCCCGGGCTCATAACCCATCTCCCGGATCTTTTCACCCAGGATGACCCTGGCTGCCAGTTTAACGATCGGGATTCCCGTCACCTTGCTGATATAGGGAACCGTTCGTGAGGATCGCGGATTGACTTCGATCACATAGACTTCTTCGCCGCAGGCGATGAACTGGATGTTGATCATTCCGCTCACATGAAGCGCTTTCGCCAGGCGGCGCGTGTACTCCACGATCGTCTCCCTGACCGCGCGGCTCAGGCTCCTGGCCGGGTAGACAGAGATCGAATCGCCGGAGTGAATGCCGGCCCGTTCGATATGTTCCATGATTCCGGGGATCAGGATGTCCGTTCCGTCGCAGACGGCATCGACCTCGATCTCCCGTCCCATCATATATTTGTCGACCAGGATAGGATGCTCCTGGGCGATCTGGTTGATGATTCCGATATACTGGTCGATATCCTCGTCGCTGATGGCGATCTGCATTCCCTGTCCGCCCAGCACATAAGAGGGCCGGACAAGCACGGGATAACCCAGGCGGGAAGCGGCTGCCTTGGCTTCTTCAGCTGTAAAGACAGTCTCTCCTGCAGGACGCGGAATGCGGCACTGTTCAAGTATCTCATCAAACAGTTCCCGATCCTCTGCGGCATCCACATCTTCCGCTGCAGTTCCGAGTACCGGTACGCCCATCTCCATCAGGGCTTTGGTCAGCTTGATGGCTGTCTGTCCGCCGAACTGCACCACGGCGCCGTCCGGTTTCTCAACATCCACCACATTTCTCACGTCTTCGGGCGTAAGCGGTTCAAAATAAAGTTTATCGGCTATATCGAAGTCCGTGCTGACCGTCTCCGGATTGTTGTTGATGATCACGGTCTCCCACCCGGCCTTCTGGAAAGCCCAGGTGCAGTGCACGGAGCAGAAATCAAACTCAATTCCCTGTCCGATCCGGATGGGTCCCGATCCGAGGACCAGTACTTTTTTGCGTCCGCCCTCCGGCGATACTTCGCTTTCTCTTCCGAACACGGAATAATAATACGGCGTGGCTGCCGCAAACTCGGCTGCGCAGGTATCGACCATCTTAAAGGCAGCCCTGATATCGGCTTTTTCGCGGCACAGCCGGATCTCTTCTTCGCTTCTCCCCGTCAGCTTCGCGATCACGCTGTCCGGGAATTCCAGCTTTTTGGCTCTCTTCAGGACATCAATGTCCAGCGGCTGCATCTGGGGCTGTGCTTTTAAGAGCTGCTCCATTTCCACAAGGATGGCGATCTTGTCGATAAACCACAGGTCAAACTGTGTCAGGTCATGGATCTCGCTGTACGGGAACCGCCTCCTGAGCGCTTCCGCGATCATCCATATCCTGCGGTCATCCGACTTTTTCATCGCACGGCGCAGGTCATCATCATCCATCCCGGAGTAATTATAAGAAAGAAGGCTGTCCACATGCTGCTCCAGAGAACGAATCGCCTTCATCAGGGCGCCTTCAAAACTTTCGCAGATGCTCATGACCTCGCCGGTCGCCTTCATCTGGGTGGAGAGCTCACGCTTGGCCGTGATGAACTTGTCAAACGGAAGGCGGGGCATCTTGACCACGCAGTAATCCAGCATCGGTTCAAAGCTGGCATATGTCTTGCCCGTTACCACGTTCCGGATCTCATCAAGTGTATATCCGAGGGCGATCTTGGCCGCCACCCTCGCGATCGGGTAGCCGGTCGCCTTGGAAGCGAGGGCCGATGAACGGCTCACACGGGGATTCACCTCGATCACACAATACTCGAAGCTCTCCGGATGAAGCGCAAACTGGACGTTGCATCCGCCTGTGATCTCCAGCTCGCTGATGATATTGAGAGCGGATGTACGGAGCATCTGGTACTCTTTATCCCCGAGTGTCTGGGAAGGAGCGACCACGATGCTGTCTCCGGTATGCACGCCTACGGGGTCTATATTCTCCATGTTGCAGACAGTGATCACGTTTCCGGCACTGTCCCGCATCACTTCATATTCAATTTCTTTCCAACCGGCGATGCAGCGCTCGACAAGGACCTCTCCCACACGGGAAAGACGCAGTCCGTTTGAAAGGATCTCCTGCATCTCGAGCGTATCGTGCGCGATTCCGCCGCCGCTTCCGCCCAGCGTATAGGCAGGGCGAAGCACCACCGGATATCCGATCACACCGGCAAACTCAAGTCCTTCCTCCACCGAACGCACGACTTTTGAAGCCGCGATCGGCTCATGGATCTTCTCCATGGTATCCTTGAATTCCTGGCGGTCTTCCGCTTTGCGGATCGTCTCGGCACTGGTGCCGATCAGCCGGATGCCGTTCTCCTTTAAGAACCCTCTCTCTTCCAGCTCCATTGCCAGGTTCAGTCCGGCCTGGCCTCCGAGCGTGGGCAGGATGCTGTCCGGCCGCTCCTTCAAAAGCAGCTGTTCGACAACCTCCACCGTGAGCGGCTCAATATAAACTTTATCAGCGATCTCGCCGTCGGTCATGATCGTGGCCGGATTGGAATTGATCAGGACTACTTCTACGCCTTCCTCTTTCAGGGAGCGGCACGCCTGGGTGCCCGCGTAGTCAAATTCGGCCGCCTGACCGATCACGATCGGGCCGGACCCGATCACGAGAACCTTCTTGATCTGCGGATTCTTAGGCATTCTCATTCCCTCCCTTCATCATGTCGATAAACCGATCGAAGAGATAGCCCGAATCACGCGGACCGGGACATGCCTCCGGATGAAACTGCACCGTAAAGATCTTCTTTCCTGTATATGAAAGGCCCTCATTGGTCCCGTCATTCACATTTACAAAAGCGGGCTTGGCCACTTTCGGATCAAGCCTGTCCGTATCCACCACATATCCGTGGTTCTGGGAGGTAATGTAGACACGCCCGGTCTGCAGGTCCCTCACCGGGTGGTTGCCGCCGCGGTGCCCGTACTTCATCTTATAGGTGTCGGCTCCCGTCGCCAATGCCATGAGCTGATGGCCGAGGCAGATCGCAAAGATCGGGATATCGGTCTCATAAAGCTTCGAAAGTTCCCTGATCACTCCGGGGCAGTCCTTCGGGTCGCCC